>JBAYZM010000283.1:0-3146 GCA_041672515.1 Arcobacteraceae bacterium | reverse complement strand
ATAACCTTTTTAGTATTAAATGTCAAGAGTTATGGGCTTTGAGTTCACAAATTGTTTATTTTTTTTCCTTTAAAAAAGGAAGACTATATGCCTTTTGCCACTATTTTAAGTCTTATTTAAGTTAAAGAGTAATTTTTTATAAATATTTGAAACTTAAATATATTATTCGATACAATAAAATAAATTAACGCAAAGAGTGCCAAATGTCAACCATAAAAGATGATTTACAAGATGTTGTTAAAAACACAATGATTCCTGAAGTAGAGGCTTATTTAGAAGATTTAATGCTACTTTTAGAACAAAATAAAGCCACAGAAGATGATATGGATGCCATTAAAGAGATGGAATCATTTTTGGTTGAGTTAGAAAATATTCTTTTTGCTATCAAAGAAAATCAAATGAACGATATTCAAGCTGCTGAAGTTTACGACAAAATTATGGATTTGCTTAAAGAAAGCAGTGAGTAGTAAAGAGTAAGAAGTAAGCGGTAATTACACTTTCTTACTTCTAACGTCTCACTACTTACCATTAAAAACCATAATATCCTCATTCTCTTCATTGCTTTGTTCTTGACAAATTAAATCCGAAACAATTTTCCCAATGGCAGGGGCAAAGGTCATTCCCAACCACCCTAGCCCATTGGCATAGAGTAAATTAGAGTACCTCTCATCGCGTCCTAAGAGTGGCATATCGTTGGGCGTTAGCGGTCTAAAGCCACACCATTCAACTGGATTTTTCATCTCAAAAGGAATCGTATAGCGTTTGAAATTATCTTTAATACTTTTAATTTGTTTTTGCACCACTTCTTGTGACGTTGAGCCAATTTCCAGTTTTGAAGTAATACGTACATTATTTCGCCTTGGAGTCATTGCAATAAACATATCGGCAAACAGTAGAGATGTTTTAGGTTTAAGTTCTTCAGGCATTTCAAATGTGATACTGTAGCCTTTGGCAGGTATTAGCATCAACTCCTTGTGAGCTTTTTGGGCTAAAAAAGTTTGATAGCCTGTTGATAATACAATGGTGTTAGCTTCATAGGTGTTGTTTTTAGAAAGTACTCCTATGATTTCATCTTGATTAAAAATCAACTCTTCAATTTTCTCTTCTAAAATAAACTCCACGCCCTGTAGTTCTAAGTAGCGTTTCATTTCAAGCATCACTCTTTTTGGATCGATATGAGAGTTTTTCTTTAACAACACCGAACCTTGGATTTTATCATTGGCACACGGCAAATAGGTTTTGGTTTGATCGACATTTAAAATCTCAAAGCGTTCAGGGTTTTGGCATTTTTTTATTTTTTGTTTAAACGTTGCTTCTTGGGTATATACCATCAGCAACCCTTTTTTTTGCAAATCCAAATCCATACCATCAATTTCTTCCATTTGCGTGTACAAATCCACCGCCATTTGACCATAAATTTCAAAAAGTTCCATACTTCTTTTCACACGCTTTTCATTGGCACTTTGCACAAATTTTAAAAGCCATTGATATATTTTAAAATCAAAAGTGGGATGAAAAGTCAAAGGAGATTCCCCTTTAAGCATCAGTTTAAGGGTATCAAGGACAATGCCAGGGTAACTTAAGGGCATTTTATCAAAAGCAGAAAGCAATCCAGCATTGCCAAACGAAGCAGAGTTTTCAATGGTTCCTTCATCTATTATGCTAACTCTTCTCCCTTGCTTCACCAAAGAATAAGCACACATAAGTCCAATGACCCCGCCACCTACGATGATAATATCTCTCTTCATATCAACTCCTTTTTAAAGGCTTTTATTTAAAATGATACTATGCAAAGATTATACTCTTAGAAGAAAAAAGATGTAGTTTGAAGGTTTAATGTTCTTTATAATATCTTTCTTGAAAAGCTAAAGCTTTCCGCTCTTACTTTCTTTATCCGTAAAGAAAGTAACAAAGAAACTCTCCACGGCTTCGGTGGCGAAGCTCCCCTCGCTTATTATTTTCATTTTTTGGCTTTTTAAAACTTGCTAAAAGGTGCGTTATAGCACCTTTCTTAACGCTTCAAACAGTTAAAAAGCTGGTTTCAAAAAAAGAAAATAAACACTCGGCACCTGCAGATGTGGAAAGAAATCCCTAGTGTTTAAACTATCTCTTGTAAATTAAGTTAAGAGAAGTTTATAATCTTAGAAAATAAATATGTAAATGTCCTTATCCCCATTGTTTCCAACATCTGCAAAAGCCGAACGTTTATTTTTCTTTTCGGAAAAGAGTTGCAACTGTTTGAACATAACAAATATGCTGGGAGCATATTTTTATGTGAGTTTTGCGACTCAGAAAAGAAAAATAATAAGTGAGGGAACCCAAAGGGCTTTGAAGCCGTTGGTGGTTTTGCTTACTTTGTCCACACAAAGTAAGATGGCGGAAACCCTTGTGGTTTTTAAGAGAGTATAGTTAAGTCTTTTTAAACAAAATAAAAAGAAGCACTCTCTTTCAACTTCCCAAACATCCCCTCAAAATCCACAGGATAAACCCTCGTATTTCCAATCGTACTGATAAAATTGGTATCACCTCGCCATCGTGGCAACAAATGATAATGCACGTGTTCAGCAATGCCTGCCCCTGCGATTTCTCCTAAATTCATACCAATATTCACACCCTCGCAAGGCATGACCTCTTTAAGCATTTTAACGCCTTGTTTGACTCGCAAACTCATGCGTTGCCAAACGGCATCATCCAGCTCTTCTATGCAATCAGTATGAAAATGAGGAATCACCATAATATGCCCAGGAGAGTAAGGATATTTGTTCATCACAACATAACATAACTCATCGGAAAAAATCACGTGCAATTTTTCATCTTCAACATTCTTAGAAATATGACAAAATACACACCCTTTAATTTTATCTTGAGTTACATAATCACAACGCCAAGGGGCATAAATTCTTTCCATAATATTTCCTCGTTACTCGTCACTTTTAACTATTCGCTCTTCACCACTCACTTCTCACCACTTACCATTTACTCTGTACACTTAAATAAAATTGGGTGCATCATTGGCAAACAAAATCAAATCACCTACTTTCGTCTCTTTTTTCAGTGTCTCTTCCATTTTTGATTTGTCTTTTAAAACAATCACTTTGCTTTCATCAATATTTTCACTTAAGACTTTTAAATTGAGGCTTCCGGTG
>JBAYZM010000282.1:0-3154 GCA_041672515.1 Arcobacteraceae bacterium | reverse complement strand
GTAGAAACCATACGTATTGCGTACAAAGATTATCCAAGACCGCAAGAACCCACTAAAATAAAAATTTACGTCAACTATTCGTTGTATTAATTAAGAAGCGTTGAGCCTCTTAATTTATTTAATCGTGGCTAAGACTAACTCTCGTAATGTTTTACAAGCAACCGCAGTTGAAACACCACTGGCATCGTATTTGGGTGAAAGTTCAACCACGTCCATTCCTACGACATGGTTTAATGCCCCTAAGGTTTTAATGATTTCTAACATGTCATTAAAATTGATTCCACCGGGTTCGGGTGTTCCTGTTCCTGGAAAAACAGAAGGGTCAAACACATCTAAATCAATCGTGATGTAAACGGGTTTATCCTGCAATCGTTTAACACAACTGGCCAAAGTATTGTAAGTGAATTTTTCTAAATGAACATTGGTTTTTGCCCATTCAAACTCCTCTTTTAATCCCGAACGAATACAAAATTGATTGACATTGCCTTTGGGTAAAAGCTCTGAAACTCTTCGTATAACCGTGGCATGAGAAAAGGTTTCATCAAGTAATTCTTGGCGTAAATCTGTGTGGGCATCAAAATGGATAATGTGTAAATCGCTGTATTTCTTAACCAAAGCTTTAACAGGGGCATAAGTAACCAAATGCTCTCCTCCTATCATGATAGGAATTTTATTGGCATGCACTATTTCATCCACGGTATTTTCAATCATCTGTAATACTTGCATTTTATCGCCATACGGTAACTCTAAATTGCCGTAATCAAATAGTTCTAAATCGTCTAAATCTCTGTCTAAATAAGGACTGTAACTCTCAATTGCCCACGAGTCTTCTCGCATAGCAGCTGGAGCAAACCTAGTTCCTGGTTTAAACGAGGTGGTTCCATCAAAAGGTGCTCCAAATAAAACCGCTTTTGCCTCTTTAAACTCATTGGTAAATCCTATAAAGGTTGTACTTTGTGCTTTCAAATTATAATTTCCTTTCATAATTGTATAAATCTTTGTATCGAAATGCCAACATATTTTCTAAGATGGCAAAAAAAACAATAAATGTCATAAATGAACTTCCGCCATAAGAAAAAATGGGCAGAGGAATTCCTACAACGGGGGCAAATCCAATCACCATTAAAATGTTAATGCTCATATTAAAAAATACAAGCAACCCCACTCCGGACGCAAATGCCCTCACCAAATAATCGTCTTTGGAACTGTAATTGTGAGATAACAGATGCGTAATAAGCAATAAATACAATACAATTAATCCTAACGCTCCTACAAAACCATATCGTTCTACAAAAAAAGCAAAAATAAAATCGCTCGTGGCAATGGGTAAAAACTTTAATTGCGCTTGTGTGGCATCTTCTTCATCTTTTCCAAACAATCCACCCGAACCAATGGCAATAATAGATTGCTGAACGTGATAGCTGGGTTCATCGGAAATAAAATCAGTAATTCTCTTTTTTTGGTAATCTTTAATCATGTACGTGTACACAAAAGGTGAAGCCAAAGCAATTAATACTGCAATTGCTGCCCAGATTTTCCACTTCACGCCAATCACAAACAAAACGCCATACCCCACAAACAATAACACCATCGCCGTTCCTAAGTCTGGTTCTTTGGCGATTAAAACAAAGGGCAACAGAATATAAAAAGAGAAGTGTAAAAACTCTTTTACTCCATAGCCCTCTTTTTTGGGAGGATTAATATAGATTAAATATCCTATCATTAAGAGAAAAATAGGTTTAATCAATTCCGATGGTTGCAATGTTGCACTGGTAAAAGGAAGAGGTAACCAACGCGTTGCACCTAATTTAGTGACACCTACAAATTCTACTGCTAAAAGTAAAGCAATTCCTATCCAATATAAAAAAGGAATCACTCTTAAATTATTTCTAATGGGTAAAAAAAACACCAATATAAAAAGTATCGCTGAGATAGAAAAGTATATTAACTGTTTTTGTGCTAAGATTTCATTTGCTTCATTAATCAAATGATGTGACAAAAATATCAGTGGTAACACTAAAAAAACTAAAATATGATCAAAATGTGAAATAATTCTTTTATCAAATAATCGCATAGTGAAAGAGTAGCAAAATATGAATAAAAACTTTATTGTTCAAGAGGAAATTCGGTTAGATAAATTTTTATCGATATACTTAGAATCAACCCGAAATCAAATTGAACATTTAATTAAAAAAGAGTGTGTAAAAGTTGATGGAAAAACTGTTACCAAAACAGGCTTAAAACTCAAACTCAATCAAGTTATTGATGTGTTTTTACCCGAAGTGGAAAAAAAAGAGGCGCAACTCATTGATTTTGAGGTTGACATTGTTTATGAAGATGAGGAAATTCTGGTTATTGATAAACCAGCCAACTTAATCGTACACGATGCACCCAGTGTCAATGAACCTACGTTGGTGGATTGGCTTAAGAAAAAGAATATCTCGTTATCGACTATCAGTGGGGAAGAGAGACACGGTATTGTGCACCGTTTGGATAAAGGCACCAGTGGTCTTATGGTGATTGCAAAAACCAATGATGCGCATGTTTTTTTATCGCAACAACTTCAAGATAAAACGATGGGACGTTATTATTTAGCCCTCATTGATTTGCCTTTAAAAGAAAATACCATTGTTGAAAAACCAATTGCTCGTAATCCAAGCAATCGATTGAAAATGGGAATTGTTGAAAATGGGAAATATGCAAAATCGGCTTTCAGTAAAATTGTACTCAATCACAATGAAACCATTGAGCTCATTAGTGCCAAACTTTTTACAGGGCGAACGCACCAAATCAGAGTCCACTTAAACTCTATGAACAGACACATTTTAGGGGATAATTTATATGGATTTAAGGGGGATTTGAATAAAATAAAGAGAGTTTATTTACACGCATATTGTCTTTATTTGGTCCATCCCAAAACAAAAAAACAGATGGATTTTTTAGTCAATATACCCAATGACATGCAAGAATTTTTACAAGAAAACTTTAAAATGGAGGAAATTGGTGAAAAAATTAATAAAAATTACATTCTTAACTCTTTTAACTTTGTTAATTAGTGGATGTACTCTAACGAACTTAATGGAACCAGAAAAACCTAAAATAGATCAAAATTTGGAGCCGGTTGATTCAGAATCAATCCGATCGATTCCTGATA
>JBAYZM010000281.1:0-3174 GCA_041672515.1 Arcobacteraceae bacterium | reverse complement strand
GTATTTTAATCAAGCCAATAAAAAATCTCAAGAGTTAGAAATGGCATTACTCGAAGCTTCCAATCATGGAGAGTTTCCCGTTTTATGTGATACCAGTCCTTGTACGAAAAAAATGATGGAGAGTTTCCAAAGCAAAATGAGCATTTACGAACCCATTGAGTTCTCTTTAAAATATTTAGTTCCTGTTTTAAATATTACCAAATTAGACGAACCCATAGTCATACACACCACCTGTAGTTCAAGAAAAATGGGCTTACACGATAAGTTTATTGAACTAGCCCATGTATGTGCCAATGAAGTGATTGTTCCAAACGATGTCAAATGTTGTGGTTTTGCAGGAGATAGAGGATTTAACTATCCTGAACTCAATGCTTCGGCATTAAGCAATCTAAAAAGTGCCATTCCTAATGGAGCAAAATTGGCTTTTAGTACCAGTAAAACGTGTGAAATTGGTTTAAGTGAACACAGTGGATTGGATTATAATTCAGTCTTTTATTTGCTAAGAAGAGTTTGTAAATAGTGAGTAAAGAGTTTGTAGGTTAGTGAGTAAGTTGGTAAGTTTTTAAGTTGGTAGCTAAACTTACTCACTTACCAACTTACCAACTGTATCTTACTTCATCGCTTTTTTAATCAAAATATTTTTGTGTGAGTGTTCAACTAAATCAAATGCAAAAAAACTGAAGTTTCCCGTGGTATGAACGGCAATTAAATTACACTTTAACTCATCGGCTTTTTTAGCAAACTCTTCGGCATCTAAACTGCCCTCTTGAGTAATAAGTTCAAGTTCATTGGCAATATTAATCGTATCAAAAAAATCATTGGCTTCATTAATCGCAGATGTTTTTATATCTTTTTGAAAAAGTGTCATTTCACTTTTGTCTAAACCGTAAAAATTTAAACGATTTTCAAAAGGAATGGTATAGCTGTAAAAGAGTTTGATTTTCGCCGTTTTAAAAAATTGTGCCACTTCGTAAATATAGGTTTTAGACTCATCTGATAAATCCGTCGGAATCATAATCGTTTCAAACTTTAATGCACGATTGGATTTAATAATCAAGCTGGGCGTTTTCAAGTTTCGTACAATATCTTTGGTATTTGAACCCAAGAAAAATTGGTTGATATGGCTTCTCTCACCGCTGTTGCCTAAAATAACCAAAGAGATATTGAGTTTGTCCACATGATAGGCAATTTGCTCATCAATGCCTCCCTCTACACAATAAAATTGCGATGCTTGAAGCGTAGGAAAGTATTTTTGTAAAACTTCAAAACTGTTTTTTGTGATGGTTTGAATATCTTTGACTTTGGAAAAAATTGAACTCTCTACCACATGAATAATAAAAAGTTCAGAGGGTTTATTTTGTATATAAGCCAAGACTTGCTCAATAATTTTAAAGCTTTTTTGTGAAAAATCGGTGGCAATTAAAATTTTGTGATTATCCATGAAATACTCCTTTTATGAATCTCAATAATTGTATCTAAAAAGTATTAAAAACACTTTACCCATGACTTTCTAAAGAAAAGATTTATTTTTTTAAGTTATAATCTATTATATTTTCAAATACATTTTATAAGGAGATTCATGGAAACAATGGAAATTTATATACTCATTACCGCTTTTTTAATGCTTCTAAGTGTTGTTTCAAGCAAACTCTCTAACACGTTTGGAATTCCTGCGTTATTTATTTTTTTAGCGTTAGGAATGCTTGCTGGTTCAGATGGGATTTTAGGAATTGCTTTTGATAATTATTCCATTGCACAAAATATTGGAACATTGGCATTGATTTTTATTCTTTTTGGAGGAGGATTTGATACGGCATGGAAAGCTGTCAAACCCGTACTTAAAGAGGGAATTATTTTAGCCACATTAGGGGTGTTATTAACGGCTTTGGTCGTTGCTGTTGGGGTTTATTATCTGTTTGATTTTACTTTTTTAGAAGCGATGTTATTGGGTGCGATTATCTCTTCAACCGATGCAGCTGCGGTGTTTGCGATTTTACGTTCTAAAGGAATTGCTCTTAAAAAGCGGCTGGGTCCTTTGTTGGAGTTAGAATCGGGTAGTAATGACCCCATGGCAATTTTTTTAACGGTAACCATTTTACAAATGTTGCTTTTACCACAAGAAGCCACCATGAGCCAATGGCTAATACAATTTTTCTTACAATTTATTATTGGGGGAGTTTTTGGTTTTGGTTTTGGTTTTGTGTTACCCCATATTTTAAATCGAATCCATTTAAGTTATTATGGCTTATATCCGGTGTTTACGATTGGGTGGGTTTTGTTGTTGTTTGCTTCAAGCTCTATGTTGGGAGGAAATGGCTTTTTAGCGGTTTACTTAGCCGGAATTGTTGCCAATACCAAAGATTTTGTCCATAAAAAAAATTTGGTGGGCTTCCACGATGGTTTGTCGTGGATAATGCAAATTGCCGTTTTCTTAACATTAGGATTATTGGTTTTTCCTTCAAAATTGCCCGATGTGGCTTTTCAAGGACTTGCTGTGGCATTACTGCTTATGTTTGTGGCAAGACCTGCTGGAGTGTTTATTAGTTTGATGTTCAGTTCGTTTAGTATTCGAGAAAAAACCTTTATTTCATGGGTGGGCTTAAGAGGAGCGGTTCCGATTGTTTTAGCCACATATCCGTATTTGGCACAAAATTTTGAGCATTCGCATCTGATTTTTAATACGGTCTTCTTTATGGTTTTAGCCTCAATTTTAATTCAAGGAACGTCGTTGCCTTATGTGGCAAAATGGCTTAAAGTCGAAGCTGTAAAATATGAAAATGAGAAAATGCCCAATTCGCCTTTGTTGTTGTACTCTTTAAAACAATTTTATATTGAAAAGGGTTCTAAAGTTATTGGAAAAACCATTGTGGAACTCAGTCTTCCTCATGATTTTTTTATTTTATTAATCAATCGCAACAACGAATATATCAAGCCCACAGGGTCAACCACTTTAGAAGAAAATGATATGTTGTTGATTCAATGCGATGGTGAAAAGCGATACAGAAAGACCATAAAACAGTTTGAATAAATGTGCCAATGAGGATTGGCTTTTTATATGATATAATCTTTGTGTTACATTTTTAACAAATAAATATTGGAGAAAGTAATGAGTATAAAAAATATAATTGTAGGAATTGACAGTTCAAATATTGCCAGTGAAGTTTTAAAACGAGC
>JBAYZM010000280.1:0-3178 GCA_041672515.1 Arcobacteraceae bacterium | reverse complement strand
TATAAATGTCCATCCTGCTCCATGCCACAATCCACCTATTACAAAGGTGGCTAATAGATTTGAGTAGGTTCTAAAACTTGATTGTTTATTCCCTCCCAATGGAATATAAACATAATCTCTTAAAAATCGTGAAAGAGTTATATGCCATCGTCTCCAGAAATCTTGAATATTTTGGGCTTTATAAGGTGAGTTAAAATTAATTGGTAATTTGATATTAAATAATAAAGCTGCTCCTATTGCCATATCGGTATAGCCTGAAAAGTCAAAGTACAACTGAAAGGTATAACTCAAACTGGTTGCCCATGCTTCTACGAGGTTTAACGTTTGGGCATGATCAAATCCAGCGGTTGCCCAAACGGCAAAGGTATCTGCGATAACGACTTTTTTAAACAGACCAATTGAAAATATAAACAGACCTAATGCGATATTTTTATACTTTTTAACTAAGTTATACGTTGATGCAAATTGAGGCATCATCTCTTTATGATGAACAATTGGACCAGCTATAAGTTGAGGAAAAAAGGTTACAAAAAGTGCATAATTTAAAAAATCATACTCTTTCGTTTCACCTCTATAAGAATCAACTAAATAAGCAATTTGTTGAAAGGTAAAAAAGCTAATAGCTAAAGGCAACAGTAGGTTTAAAGGTTGAATATTTACACCACTGATTACATTTACATTCTCAATAAAAAAATCTGCATATTTAAAGTATCCCAACAAACTTAAATTGGCAATAATCCCTACTATTAAAAGTGTTTTAGAACTTACTTTAGTTTTTATCACTTGAGTAGATTGAACATGATTCTTATCTTGATTATTTGCACCATGAATCTTTTTATTTAAACTATTTCCTACGATATAATTAAACAGCATTGAAATCAATATTAAAGGCAAATAAGCAACATTCCACCACGAATAAAAAAACAAAGAAGCAAAGACTAAAAAACCTTTTGCACCTACAATTAATCTTTTATTTAACAAATAGAAATAGATGAAAAAGCTTAATGGCAGAAAGGCGAATATGAATTCATAGCTATTGAAAAGCATCTATTTTACCAAAAAAAAAAGAATATTAATCCAAAAGCTATGAGTCATAGTGAACTCTTTTCATACTTTGAAGATATCTTAAACTATTTCTTTGAGAAAATCCATTTATCATTAATAAAAAAATTTTGTAACCATTTTTCTTTTTAAATATACGAAAAAACAATTTAAAAAATAATGCAAATTTTAATAATAATTTCCCAATAATAGAATAATGTTTATCTAACAAATGATAATAAGATATATAAAATTCTTGTTCCATTAAAAGACTTTGTCTTGTGCTAGCACCTGCCTTATGATAAACTTCCCCTTCAGGAACAAAAAAAACTTTTTTCCCATAATCCCATACTCTTTTAGATATATCTTCTTCTTCACAATAAAGAAAGAAAATTGTGTCAAATCCCCCTATTTTACAAAAAATATCGGCATCAAAAAACATACATGCCCCACTTACTACTTCTACTTGTGAATTGTTTTGTAAATTTATTTTATTACTGGGAAAATTATTCTTTGATACTATTCGTTGAACACTGTTACCTAAAAGTTGTTTTACTAAATGAGGAAATTGTTTATAAGAAGATGAATAATTGCCTTTCTCATCCAATACTTTAACAGTTGCTAAAGATACATCTGTATTAAAATCTAAGAAATTCTTTAAAATATGTGCAACATTATTTAATAACTTACAGTCATTATTTATAAAAAAATAATATTTTCCTTTAGCATAATTTACTCCTAGCATATTCGCACCTGCAAATCCTGAATTAATAGAGTTTCTTATAAGTTGAATATTCTTTTTCTGATTTATAAAATTTCTTAAGCTTTGGAAATCTTCTTCATTGGAGTTATTATCTATAACTATAATTTCATAATAAATATTTAATGTATTTAATTCAATACTTTCTAAAAGTTGCATCGTATAATGCGAAGAGTTGTAATTAATTGTTATAAAAGAGATATCTACATTTTTCATAAAACTATTATCCTTTATTATTCCTATTTAATTTCAAATTATACTTACCATATTTACCAATTAAGAAATGATATAAAGCAATAAATTTTGCTTTTATCTTATTTATTTTATCCTCTTCATACAATAATATTTTTGTTAAATCATGGATAAAAATAATATTAATAGTTTTTAACAACGCAAACTCTTCAGGAAAAATATTTCTGTATTTTTTAGATAAATATAACGAGTTTCTTGCAATATAATAAGCCCTTTGAGAGTTATGTTCTCTTTTTAATTTACTTTTTCTTGTCAATAAATTTTGTCGTAAAAATACTTCACCCAATGCATGTTCAACTAAGACATCTTTAAAATATAATATTCTTAAATTTTCTTTTCTTATTTTTGCACAAAAATCATAATCAACCATATCTATAAAAAGCTTATCATCAAAATGACCAATAGCATCAAAATATTTTAAATTAATTATATTAGCTGATGTAATTACAATGAATTTTTCTTCATACTTCATACTTGGATTTAGAGGACATTGTTCCTTTGCATTTCGTGTTGTATTTGCAGCTAATAATCCTATATCTGAACAATTTTCAATACTTAATAAACAATCCTTATAATGTTCAAAATTAATAAATGCACTGTCTTGATCCATAGTTAAAAGCCACTGATAACCCAATGATATAGCCTTATTAGAAGCAATGTTTAGTGCTGTTGCTATTCCCAGATTTTTCTTATTATCTATATAAATTAACTTATCTTTATAATGACTTACAAGATTATTTATCAAGTTTATATTTCTTTTATCAGAATTATCGATTAGAATTAAAGTATCAACAAAATCAGCATAACTCTTTATATTATCAAAGACTTCTTCTATTGGATTATATAAAACAACACTGGCAGCCAAATTCATCGGAATTCTACTTTTTTTACTATGCCATTTTCACAAAAAAACTTATTTGCATCAAAATTCTTTTTTAAAATAGCATTATTGATAATACCTTGAGAACTATCAAATCTCTTTTTATGATATAAATGTACTAAATTTGCATTATATCTACAAGATTTAAGTTCTGTCCCTAAACCTCTAAATCTCCAACCCAAATCAACATCTTCACCAACAGAAGGTAAAGTATATGTTTCATCAAAACCATTAATTGCAAGAAT
>JBAYZM010000279.1:0-3179 GCA_041672515.1 Arcobacteraceae bacterium | reverse complement strand
GCTCTATTTATTATTTGGGTGCGGATATTTTTGCCGTAACATCGAGTAAAAAAATATCAAAAGAGGAGTTTTTGCAAAGTATTAAATCAACCATTTGGTATTTTGGATACTCCCCTATTGAACTAGCGGGCAATAAAGTTTATATTCCTTTACGTGTAGGTGTGGCGATTAATTATCCTGAACTTCTTTTTAGCGCAGAGTTTGCTTTAGCTCAAACTAAAGTGTTAAAACACAATATCGTTGTGTATGATATTTCTGAGCATCATATTTGCCATCCCAACTCTTTATCGATACAACAAGACTTATATTGGGAGAGTGAAATTATTCATGCGATTAAAAAAGACCGATTTGAAGTTTTTGTGCAATCGATTAATTCAAAAGAGAATAAGAAGTATGAAGTTTTAGTACGAATGCGAGATTCAAAAGGGGAGATTGTAACACCCTATTTTTTTATTAATCGAGCGAAAAAGATTAATTTGTATTCACAAATTACCAAAAAGGTGATTGAAAAATCATTTGAATATTTTGAAAATAAGAAAATTGAATTTAGTATTAATCTGACTATTTCTGACATTTTAGATAGCGAGGTGGTAGATTTTTTAATCCAAAAGATTTATGAATACCACTTGGGAGAGTATTTAACGATTGAAATCACCGAAAGCGAAGGAATAGATAATCTTAACGATGTCATATCTTTTATTAAAACCATAAAAAGTTTTGGGGTAAAAATTGCCATTGATGATTTTGGCACGGGGTATTCCAATTTTAGTTATTTGGTGCAATTACAAGCCGATTTTATCAAAATTGATGGCTCAATTATTCAACAAATGAATAAAAGTAAAAGTGCCAAAGCGGTCATTGAAGCCATTGTTTTTTTTGCTTCCAAAGTAGGCATGAAAACTGTTGCAGAGTTTGTTTCGACCAAAGAGATTTATCAAAGTGTTCAAGAAGTTGGCATTGATTATTTTCAAGGCTATTTATTTGATGAACCCAAAAGTGTTCAAAGCATATAAGAAAAAAAGAGGAAGAAAAAATGACTGTACACATAGGAAAACTAAAAGAGCATTCTCAAAAAAGAGTGCAAGATAAGGTAAATAAGCCATTGTCATTGTTGGCACAAATCAAAGAAGATTTTAATGTTCCAAAACTTAATGACCCCGCATTAGACTCCAATGCAGAGATATTTTTTAATTATCCTGGAGTTTGGGCAATTATTCATTACAGAATTGCCAATAGGCTTTATAAAAAGGGGTTTAAACGATTGGCACGCTTAATCAGTGGATTTAGCCAGCTTGTCTCAAATATGGACATTCACCCAGCCGCAACCATTGGAAGAAGAGTTTTTATTGATCATGGCATTGGTGTTGTTATTGGTGCTACTACAATTATTGAAGATGATGTTTTGATTTATCAAGGGGTCACGTTAGGTGGAGTGAGTTTAAATAAAGGAAAGCGACATCCTACGATTAAAGCCAACAGTGTTATAGGAAGTGGTGCAAAAGTTTTAGGCAATATCACCATTGGAAAGAACTCAAAAATTGGTGCAAACTCAGTGGTTATAAGTGATGTGGCTGATTTCTCAACGGCAGTTGGAATACCTGCAAAAATTGTCAAACGATACGATAAAAATGGGAAATTTACCCATGATGATTTGCCTGATATAGACAAAGAAGCTTTTAATTATTTGTATAAAAAATTGGAAAATTTAGAGAAATTGCTTAAAGAGAAAAATATAGTATCACAAACACAGTTTGATGAAATTAAAACATCACAACGCTCCACTCGTTTTGAGGATGAGTTATTGCACGGCTATTTTAGCGACGGTGCAGGAATTTAAGGAGAGAAAATGATTTTAATTATTGGTGGAGATAAAATTGAACCTATCAAAGAGTTTTTAAAAGAAAAACAAGGTGAAGATATTGTTGAGCATTGGGATGGAAGAAAGGTACGTGTGACCCATAAAATTATCCCAACACAAACCAATCATATTCTTTTGATTACTGATTATTTAAATCACAATACCATGTACCACTTTAAAAAAGAGGCAAAGCGGAAAAATATTCCCATCATTTGTTCCAAACGAAGTGTTAACAGTGTCGCACAAAGTTACACTGATTATGCGAACAGATAAATCTAAAAAAGGAGTTAATTATGTGTAAAAATTGAACCCATAAATGTTTGGATAATGGTAAATTAACTTTTACCTTTTTAGGGATAATTAATAGGGAATGGGGTAAAACTTTGTATCAGACTTAGGTACTAAGTAGTGTCATCTTTTTTAGCTCACACAAAACCCTCATAAAATCAAAATATTATTATAGGAATAAACAATGAATAGAAGAGATTTCTTAAAATCATCAACAGCGGGTGCTTTGTTTTTAGCATCTCCTTTTGTTGCCTCATTAGCCGATGCGACTAAACCAACCATTAAAATTGGGTACTTACCTATTACGGATCACTTAACAATTATTGCACACTCTTTATTGGAGTTTAAAAGTTTTAATTTAGAACCCGTTAAGTTCTCATCGTGGCCAGAACTCGCAGAAGCATTAAGAGCAGGTGCCATTCAAGGAGCCTATGCGTTAACTCCCATTGGACTCACACTAAAACAAAAAGGTGCTCCTATTAAGGCAGTACTTGCAGGGCATAGAAATGGTTCTGTTATTACGGTTAAAGATTCACCAGAATTTACAAAAGTCGAAGATTTACGAGGGAAAAACATTGCCATTCCAAGTCGATTTTCTACGCATAATTTGTTGATTCAAAAACTTTTACGAGACAATGGAATTGACCCAACTAAAGATGTAAGACTTATTGATATGGCACCACCTGAAATGGTTAATGCACTTTCAACTTCGAGTATTGATGCGTTTGTTGTAGCCGAACCTTTTGGGGCACAAGCGGATTTACTTAATATTGGAAAAGTTTTAGTACATTCAAAAGAGGTATGGAAAGACCATGTGTGTTGTACCTTAAATCTACGAGAAGAACTTATAGCTACTCGTCCTGATATTGCTCAAGAGTTGGTCAATGGATTTGTCCAAGCTGCCAATTATATTGAAGCCAATCCAAAAGAGGCAGCCAAATTATCAAAACGATATTTGGGGCAAAAAGTTGAAGTCATTGAACATGTTTTAACTTCTTCAAAAGATATTGTTTCTTATAACAATTTACTTATA
>JBAYZM010000278.1:0-3179 GCA_041672515.1 Arcobacteraceae bacterium | reverse complement strand
GCGGAAACCCTTGCGGTTTTCAAGAGAGAGTCTTTTTAACTTTTCATTATAGTGTTTTTTATTTGGTAACTCTCATATACACACCCATCGAGGACGATGGGAGCGAGTGAATATTTCTCTCCAATGTTTTGTTAGATGATTCTTGTCCAAATATATTTTTTTGATACAATCTTTTCTTCATCTTCGTCATAGAAAGCAGTATGACCAATTAACTTATTTCCATTTTCTTTTAAAATCATCGTCATGCTTCCACTGTCTAAATTACTTTTATCAAATACTGAAAATGTTGCAGTTAATATTGAGTTTTTAAATATACCTTCAAATTGATATGTTTCAGTATATTCTTCTTTAGAAGAAACTCTAATATAACCATTCACCTTATGTGCAGATTGCTCTATCTCAACTAATTCACCATCATATTCATCATCACCTAAATTAGATTTCCATTTACCATTAATATAAATATCTTTATAAACAAGTCGTTCAAACCAAGGTATTAAGTTTTTTATCCAAATTGATTTTGCAAAAAAAACTATTAGTGCCGTAACAATACCGCTAGTAATTCCTATAATAAAATTATTAACTATATTTTCCAAGTATTTACTCCCTATCTATTTATTGAACCTACATTATATATAAAACACCCTGAAAAACGATAAATAACATAAATAAAATATGTCGTATATCAAAACAACAACAACAAATTTCTTTTACTATTTACCATAAACTATCCACCATAAACAAATAAAGAACTAATCCCAAATTTATATTCTTTTAGATAAAATCTCTTTCTCATTTACGGACAGCTGGCTGAGTGGCCGAAAGCGCGCGCTTGGAAGGCGTGTATAGGGCAACCTATCTAGGGTTCAAATCCCTAGCTGTCCGCCATTTAAACTTCATTTTAAACTGTTTTATCCTTCAATTCTTATATTTTTCATCTTATTATTCTATTTTTTAGCACATTCAATTTATATACAAAAAAGTGATTAAGTTCTTAGATGTTTCTTAAGTGATACTTATGTTTTAGAGTGCTTTAATGGGTTTGAATGTATGATAAACCCATGAAAATATTTGTATACAGTTTATGGTTACTCACCGTATTAATCACGTCTGCTTTAAGTAAAGAAACCTATGGTTCTGTGGTGGTAAGTAAAGTCGTTTCCATTTACGATGGCGATACTTTTAAAGTTAACATTGAAGGGTATCCTGCTATTGTAGGAGAGAAAATGTCGGTGCGAGTCAATGGGATTGATACGCCTGAAATCAGAGGAAAATGTGCCCAAGAAAAAGAGTTGGCGCATAAAGCCAAACAAATTGTTGTAGAACTCATGAAAAAGGCTAAGGTGGTTGAATTACGCAATATGCAACGCGACAAATATTTTAGAATTGTAAGCGATGTTTATATTGATGGAAAAAATCTCTCTTTTTTACTTATAGAAAAAAATCTTGCCGTTGTTTATGATGGTGGAACTAAAACTAAAAATTGGTGTGAATAAGAGATTAACTGTTTCGGACTCTTGTCCGAAACAGTGTTAGTAGCTCATAGAACCTGCGTTTAACAGCCCTACGCATATTGATAAAAATGCCATTAAAATACCTACGGGTAAAACAGCGTGTTCTATTCGGTCTTTAAATGAGTATTTTCCTTTAATAAGTCGAGTTACAATCAGCGCAAAAATGAGCTGAATAGCGATTGCTACGACTCCCCAAATTAAAAAGTCTGTATACGAAACAGAACTGACCAATGCGCTGTATAAAGGGATGGAAACTCCCATAATAGCACCACCAAAACCCAATGCTGCTGCCATATTGTTCTCTTCAAATATTAATTTGTAGTCATCGTAAGGGGTAACAAGTGCATAAAGATATAAGAAAATAATGACTAAAACAGCCGCTGAGAGAAAAAAAAGTAAAAAGGCCCAAAAAGTACCAATTTCCATTGTGAAATCCTTGTGTAGTGTAAAGGCACAGCTGTAAGCCGAGTTTTGTATTGGACAATAATTTATCTGGCTGTTTAATTACTTAAACAATCGTGCGAAGAGAGGGATTGTGAAGTTCCCACCACCTCTTCTTGCTGCGAGTTGGGTTTACATAGCACTAAAGATTACTCTAAAGTCTGGTAGGCTCTTACCCCACCGTTTCACCCTTACTTGATAAACAAGCGGTTTACTTTCTGTTGCACTGTCCCTTAGGTTACCCTAGCCATTGTTTAAATGGAACTCTACTTCACTGCAGCCCGGACTTTCCTCTTGAAATTCAAGCTATTGTCTGCTGTACCTTTGTGGAATTATAGCGTTATTTTCTTATAATGTCATAAGATGCGGGAGGAAAGAATTGAAAGAGTTCAGCATCTATCGTATGATTTTGCGTAATGTTACTAAAATGAATTGAAACGTTGTTTTCCAACTCATCTTTATACGAAATGGTCGTTATTTGGTTGTTAATAAGTTTAATGGTGTAACTCATATCGTTTAAGGTTGCTTGGTAGTGGTTGGTATCGACTTGTTTTGCTTCTTGCAATATTTTAAACAAATTGATTTCTTTGTCTAAACTGGTGTAAATGGCTTGTTCGAGTTCAGGTTCATCAATAATGGCAAAATTATCTAAAATATAGACATTTTTGACAATAGGCGTTTTGTATTGCCATAAAATCTTTGAATCATCTTTGATGAAGATTTCACCTTTATAGGTGATGGTTGTTTTTGAACTGTTCGTAATGGTTTGTTCAAAAGAGGCTTGAAAACTTTTGATTGTACTGAAAACATTGGCGGATAATTGAATGCTTAAACCAAACATTACCGAAAAAATCAATTTATAAAACATAATTTAACCTTACTTTGTATATAATCTTCGCCATTATAACAGAAAGGATTTTATTTTATGTTGAATATATTTTCAAAGATTTTTGGTACGACGAATGATAAAGAGGTTAAAAAATATAATAAGCGCGCATTAGCGATTAATGCGTTAGAAGAACAATTTAAACAATTAGATGATGAAGCCTTAAAAGCTTATTTTGAAACATTAAAACAACAAGTGCAAGCCAATGAAAAGAGCTTGGATGCGGTGTTAAACGAATCGTTTGCTATTACACGAGAAGCAAGCCGTCGAGTTTTAAATATGCGACACTACGATGTACAGCTTATTGGGGGAATGGTTTTAAGCGACAGCAGAATTGC
>JBAYZM010000277.1:0-3202 GCA_041672515.1 Arcobacteraceae bacterium | reverse complement strand
GAAGTATTCGATGATACCATAGGATAAAGTTCAAGTTTTTTAGCCGTTTTTGTTGTAACAGAAACGCAAATTAAACCTTTGGCATGGGTTGCCATAAAATTAACTTTTTGAGGCGTACTTAATGGTGCTGCATAAACCAAATCACCTTCATTTTCTCTGTCTTCATCATCAAGCATAATAACCATATTACCTTTTTGTATCTCTTCTATTGCTTCTTTTACTCGTTGTATTGGTGTCATAAATTATCTCTTTTACTGTTTTTTTATCCCTATATTATAGCAGAACTTTTAAAAATTATTATAAAAAGCCTTGACATTAAAATAATATTTTACTATAATTTCACCACTTAAAACGTTGGGGTATCGCCAAGTGGTAAGGCAACGGTTTTTGGTACCGTCATTCGAAGGTTCGAATCCTTCTACCCCATCCAATTAGTACATGGCGCGGAATAGAGCAGCCCGGTAGCTCGTCGGGCTCATAACCCGAAGGTCATAGGTTCAAATCCTATTTCCGCAACCAAATTTTTAATATAAGTATTTTATGTCAAGGTAGCTCAGCTGGCTAGAGCGCTGGTCTCATAAGCCGGAGGTCGAGGGTTCGAGTCCCTCTCTTGACACCACTTAATGTGTTTTGCATTTCATTGTTTAAACATATCTTTAGTCTTTTGCTGGTGTAGCTCAGTTGGCTAGAGCAGCTGATTTGTAATCAGCAGGTCGGGGGTTCAAATCCCTTCACCAGCTCCATCATTAAGACGCGGAATAGAGCAGTCCGGTAGCTCGTCGGGCTCATAACCCGAAGGTCACAGGTTCAAATCCTGTTTCCGCAACCAAAAAATAACAAAATGGCACCATACACAAACACAAGCAAACAATAATCTAATCTCCTAAATTATATACTTGAATTTATTTTAATATTTTTTTATTGTGTGCCATTTTTATCTGTTAATTTATGTCTGTATATCAACACTTTAACATCAAAAATGATACAATCAACCAAAGGTCTTACATGAAATTTTTTCTTCTGCTATTGCTTACTTTCCAAACTCTTTTTTCAACTACACTTGAAAATAATCTGCACAAAGAGAATCTTATCAAAGATATGATTACCAAAATGGAAGTGGACGAAACCATTGTTTTAGGGGCAATGTATTCAATAACGCACCTACTGAAGGAATCTTCTAAATCTGAAATAGACACCTTTATTACAATGGTGAAAATACGTAAAATCTTGGATACAAAAGCAAATTCAGAAAAGATAAAAAAATCATTTATACACTCTCTTAAAAACTATTATACGGTTGAAGAACTTATGAAAAGAGAACAACTCAAAGAAACAGAAATATACGAACGAATCGCTAAAGATAAGAAAGAGATTGAGTTGGTTATTGATTTCACCAAAATAGAAATTGCCAAGCTGTTGTTGGAAAACTCCCTTCAAATTTATCAAATTGTAGGCAAAAGATGAAAAGAGTTATTTTAATTGCACTGTTCACAACCATGTTAAGTGCCAGTGAACTTGAAAGTTTTTTATCCATAAAAGATGAAAAAACAACTGTTCCTCAAAAAGTAAGAGAAATTTATATTATAACTGCCCAAAAAGAAAATCTTAAAATTAAAGAGGATAAGCCAAACTTCAACTCTAATCCAACCTATGGCGATGGATTTAAAAAAGTTCAAGAAAATGAAGCATTAGCCAATCTAAAATCAGACATATTCAGAAACAAACAAGAAATAGAAAAAGCTTATACACAAACTGAAATACACCATAAACCTATCGAAAAAATTATTTTAGAACACTTTGAAACTCCTACTAAATACAATAAATATGGATTAAAAGAAGAAGTCACTATCTCGTTTGATATTGATGAGCAAAATAGCATCACCAATATTAATTTTATTCAGCCCTCTTCATACGAAGATATCAATGAACGGTTTAAAGAAGCCATTATGCAGTCCAGCCAAAAATTGCCAACACCCAAACAAAAAGAGACCAAAACCGTTTACTATAAATTTGATATTTAAGAATTTAGCAGACATACACAAGGCCAGAAAAGTACCATTTTATTTTTATTTCATTATAATACAATTTTATAAGCAAGGACAAGAATGACTCAAGAAGAGATACAACAATTTAAACAAACTATTGAAGAGACAATTTTACCCAATATTATTAACATGAATCAACAACAAATTACTAATATTGTACGAGCAACACCCAATATTCCGGATAATTTTAAAAGCATGTTATTGGAACAACTTTTTATTATGAAAGAGAAACATAAGAAAAGCCCTATTAAATAGGACTTTCCTGTTCAATTATTCTGTCGCTTCGTGAATAGCCTCTTTGGTATTTTCCCACGCTTTTACACTTCCATCTTTTGTGGCTTCCCACGCTTTTGAGCTATCTTTTTTTGCCCCTTCAAATGTTTTACTGCAACCTGAAAACATTGATGTGATTAAGGATGCTACAAAAAGAATGACGATAAATTGTTTCATTTTTTCTCCTTAGATATTTATGGTAATTTTATAATAATTCTTCCAAATAAAGAATAAAATAACCGTTGAATCAAAATTTTAAAAAAAATAATCAGAAAAGTAAGAATTTAATTATATGTTAAGAAATAATCCTTTATAATCCCGTCCACGCAAAATATTGCAGTGTCTTGTTGGGGTATCGCCAAGCGGTAAGGCAACGGTTTTTGGTACCGTCACTCGAAGGTTCGAATCCTTCTACCCCATCCATAATATTCAGCTGGTGAGGTTGGAGAGTGGTCAAATCCTGCGGACTGTAAATCCGCCGCCTTAGGCTTCGAAGGTTCAAATCCTTCTCTCACCACCATGTGGCTCGGTAGCTCAGTCGGTAGAGCAAAGGACTGAAAATCCTTGTGTCGACAGTTCGATTCTGTCTCGCGCCACCATTAATAAAGTAAATGCGGGAGTAGCTCAGTTGGCTAGAGCTTCTGCCTTCCAAGCAGATTGTCGCGAGTTCGAGTCTCGTCTCCCGCTCCACTTTATAAAAAACTTTGTAATACAATTACACACTTGTGCGAGTGTGGCGGAACTGGTAGACGCGCGGGACTTAAAATCCCGTTCCCGTTTGGGAGTGTGAGTTCGATTCTCACCATTCGCACCACCTATAATTATCCATTTCTTACAACTTTATGTTATACTTTTTAGATGGAAATCACAAACAATAATCTTTT
>JBAYZM010000276.1:0-3203 GCA_041672515.1 Arcobacteraceae bacterium | reverse complement strand
CCAACACGCACTTTTGATTGCATTAATAGCATTTTTGGTTGTCCTTTGGACAAACGAGGGTTTATCTATTGGAGTAGTTTCATTGCTTCCCATTCTTCTGTTTCCATCTTTTGGAATTTTAGATATGAAAGCCACCACGGTTAACTATTCAAATCCCACCATTTTCTTATTTTTGGGTGGATTTATGATTGCCATTGCAACGCAAAAAACCAATTTGCACAAATATATTTCCAATAAATTGTTAACCGTTTTCCCCAATACTCCACGTGGGATGATATTTTCATTGGCATTTACTGGCGCACTTTTAAGTTCGGTGTTATCCAATTCAACCACCGCTTTGCTTTTAATTCCTATTGCAATATTTTTATCGGATAATATTAAATTAAAAGCAAGATTGGCTTTAGCCATTGCTTATGGCTGTAGTATTGGAGGAATAATCACTCCCATTGGAACACCACCCAATCTGATTTTATTGGGTTTTATGCAACAGCATCATATTGAACCCATTGCCTTTATACAGTGGATATTCTTAACAGCTCCTTTGGCATTGTTAATGTTATTGGTTATTCCTTTTCTTTTATCTTTAGGTTTAAGTGATGTTTCTTTGGATAAAGAAGTCACTACAAAAGAAAAACTTTTACCCACACAAAAACGATTGCTTTTTATTTTAGCAGGCTTGATTGCTTTATTGTTAGTGAATTCAAAAATCGAACCCTATTATTCGGGACTTGGATTAAATGAAACGGGGATTTTATTGGGGTTTGGGTTATTAATGTTTGTACCAAAGATTGGTTTTTTAGAGTGGGAAGATGCCAAAAATATTCCTTATGAAATCATCTTTTTATTTGGAGCAGGCTTTTCTATTGCGGCAGCATTTTCAAAAACTGGTTTAGCCGAAGAAGTGGCAAATAATTTATTGGCATTAACCAATTTACCCGTGATTTTACTCATTTTATTGGTGGCTGCATTAATTACGTTTACGACGGAAATTACTTCCAACACCGCATTGATTTCAATTGCTTTACCGATTATTTATTCACTGGGGCAAGTTGCCAATGTGAATATGACACTTATTTTAATGGTGGCAACGATTTGTGCCAGTTATGCCTTTATGCTTCCTATTGCCACACCACCCAATGCCATTGCCATGAGCAGTGGGGCGGTTAAAGTTAAAGAGATGGCTACTTTTGGATTTTTTATCAATATTATTGGTATTTTAATGATAACCATGGTCGCTTTGGTTTATTGGCAACATTTTGTGTAAAAGAACGGTGAATGCAAGAAATATTTAAAAAATTAGATTTAGTCGATTATATTGAGAGTTTCTCACACTTTTTTTCACGAAAAAAAGAGGTGGTTTTAGAAGGAGACATTAACATTCACTACAAGTTAGTGAGTGAACTCTCTTCTTATGAGTTTAAACAACCGCCTTTAGTAGAGAGTTTGGATAATGCTTTGATGTTGATTCAAAAACAAGCCGTGTTGCGAGTAGAGGATATTTTTGAGTTTATCAAAATCATCAACTATTTTTCTTATTTGAAAAACAATAAATTTGATGGAAAATTATTGGAGTGGTTTGAAAAAATTATCATTCCTTCTGAAATGATTGAAATAACCAACTATTTCAATGAAAAAGGGGAGTTAAGAAGTGGTATCAATGAAGAGTTCGATGCCATTTCGCATGCCATTTACAGCAACAAAGAAGCCATAAAACAAGCCTTGTATAAAATCATCAACAACTCTAAATTGCGTCCATATTTGGTGGATTCTCAAATTCACTTTGTCAATTCCGAAGAGACGTTGTTGGTGCGAGGGGGATTTAACCATGTGATTAAAGCCTCAGTTGTACACAGAAGTGCTTCGGGATTTTTCTATATTTTGCCACACACCATTTCAGAACTCAAACAAAAAGAGTCCAATTTAAAAAATAAACAAGAAGAGATTGTTTTAAAAATATGTCGACAAATCACCTCTTTGTTTGAAAAAAATATCCTTTTTCTCAAGTTTCTTAATAAAGAGTTTGACCGATTTGACCACTATCAAGCCCGTGTTTTTTTCGCCAAAATCAATGACAAGAATTTTATTTTGCCCTCTAAAGGCAATGTGTGTAAACTCGTAGAGTTTAAACACCCAGCGCTTCATGACGCAAAAAGTATCAGCGTGGATTTTTCAAAAGCGGTGGTGATGATTACGGGGGTCAATGCTGGGGGTAAAACCATGATGCTTAAATCGATTTTAAGTTCAGTCTTACTCTCTAAATATTTGTTGCCGTATAATGCCAGTAAAAACAGTGTGATTGGAACCTTTAAAAATATTTTAGCGGTACTGGATGACCCTCAAAATGTTAAAAATGATATTTCTACATTTGCTGGAAGAATGGTGGAGTTTTCTAAACTCTTTTCAAAAAAAGAGGTGATTGTAGGAGTCGATGAGATTGAGTTGGGTACAGATTCCGATGAAGCGGCGAGTTTATTTAAAGTCATTATTGAAGAACTCATTGCCAAAGACATTAAAATCATTATTACGACTCACCACAAACGTTTAGCCGCACTCATGGCTGCCAATGAAAATGTGGAACTCATGGCGGCTTTATACGATGAAGAGAACCGTAAACCCACCTATGAGTTTTTACAAGGCACCATTGGACGTTCTTATGCTTTTGAAACCGCACAACGATATGGCATTCCTTTGGGAGTCATTAATAAAGCCAAAGAGGTTTATGGTGATGACAAAGATAAACTCAATGAACTCATACAACGAAGCAGTGATTTAGAACGAGAGTATAAAACCAAGATTGCCAAACTCGATGAGGAATTGCATAATTATGAAAGGCTTACCCGTAATTTAAAAGAGCAAAAAGAGAGTGTTGATGCCCATATTTATACGGAAAAATCAAAACTGCACAAAGAGTATTACGATGCCAAAGAAGAAGCCAAAAAAGCCATAAAAGCCAAAAAAATAGAAGAATCGCACCAGCATTTGAATATTGCTCATAAAAAAGTCGTAGAAATCAAAACCCAAAAAGTCCAAGAAGTTGAAGCGTTTAAAGTAGGCGATAGAATCAAATACAAAAATTCCAAAGGGGAAGTTTTATCGATTAAAGGTACCAAAGCTTTTATTTTAAATGACTTAGGAATGCGAGTGCAAGTCAATATGTGCGATTTACAACGCAGTGGAAATCCTGTAAAGGAATTGACAAAACA
>JBAYZM010000275.1:0-3241 GCA_041672515.1 Arcobacteraceae bacterium | reverse complement strand
AAAATATTGCTCCCAAAGGATTGGATAAAAAGTATCTGATTAATTTGTACAAAAAACATCTGTATTCGTTAAAAAAAGTCAATAAATCGTTTTTTATTACGCAAAAAGCCATTGGGTCAGCACAAGACAGACGTTCTATTAAAGAGGAGTTAAAAACTTCTCAACTGCTTGGAACTACCCATGATGGCAAAAAAATATATCTGTACGATTATAAAGATGACTCCATTGTCTTAAAAGAATTGGGACGATTGAGAGAAATCAGCTTTAGAAAAGTAGGTGAAGGGGTCAACAAAAGACGTGATACCGATAAATACGACATTTACTATCGTCATATTATTTTATGGGATGAAGAAGAGCTTGAAATTGTGGGCGCTTATCGTATTGGAGAGAGTGATTTTATACAACAAAATTTAGGAGTGGATGGTTTTTATTCCAACTCTTTGTTTAAATTCAATGAAACCTTTATTAAAAAACATCTTCCTTTCTCCATTGAATTAGGGCGCAGTTTCGTACAACCAAAATATTGGGGAACAAGGGCTTTGGACTATTTGTGGTATGGAATTGGCGCATATTTAAAACAACACCCGCATATTAAAACGATGTTTGGACCAGTAAGTTTAAGCTCAACGTATCCAAAAACTGCCAAAGATTTGATTGTGTTTTATTATTCCTATTATTTTAAATCACAAGAAGAGCTTGTAAAACCCATGCAGCCATATCAATACAGCAATTCGGTGGTCGATATTCAAGAGTTATTCTCTTTGGATAATGCCAAAAAAGATTTTAAAAATTTAAAACTTGCTTTATGCAATATGCAAGTCACCGTGCCAACACTGTACAAACAATACAGTGAATTGTGCGAAGAAAATGGTGTGAAGTTTTTGGGTTTTAATATTGATAAAAATTTCTCTGATTGTTGCGATGGTTTTATTGTAGTTGATATCAATAGCATAAAAACATCACAAAAAGAACGCTATATTGACAACAAAATAGAAGCCAAAAAAGAGAAAAAATAATCTCTTTTTTAAAGCGTGTAGGTCTCTTTTACTAAAGCTTTAGCAATCTCTTTGTTTTGTACAATGATATGATTTAAGTGCAAGCCAGCTAAGGCTTCTTTCTCTTCTGCTCGTATAACTTTTACGATGGTTTTTATATTTTTTGTTAACTCATCAATAACTTCACATATTAAATGAAGTTTTTCAGGGTTATCAATGGCAACGATTATGGCAGAAGCCCGTTTGATTTTAACCGATTCTAAGATATGTTTGTGAACGGCATTTCCAAAAACAATGGGTTCTTTGTTTTTTTTACCCTCTTCATAGTATTTAATGTTGCTTTCAATAACATAATACTCTTTGCCATCTTTTTTTAACTCATTGGCAACTTCATGTCCTAAATTTCCATATCCTAAAACAATTACGTGTCCTTTGGTGTCTTCATCGACTTGCAAAGTATTGCACACCATTAAACTGTCTTCGGGAATTAATTTGGCGGCTAAGCCTGAAAGATTTTTAAGAACAATGGGCGTTAAAATCATTGATATGACAATTGTTACGATTAAAACTTGAGAATAAATGGGGTCAATTAAATGATTGCTTCGTGAAAGTTCTAAAATAGCCAAAGAGAACTCTCCGATTTGCACCAAAGACAATGCCGTTTTAAACGCCACTCGTTTGGTGTCATCAATACGAACAATGGTATAAATAATCAGATATTTTAAGGTCACTAAAACAGGCAATAAAATTAAAATAATAAGAAAATACTCGGCAATGACATTAAAATTAATTTGCATTCCCACCGTTATAAAGAAAATACCCAACAAAATATTTCTAAATGGGGTTAAGTCCGCTTCTACTTGATGTTTAAATTTGGTTTCAGCAATCATCATCCCCGCAACAAAAGCTCCTAAAGAGTAAGAAAAGCCAAAATAATGGGCTAAATAGGAAGCTCCAATCGCCATGAGTAAAACCGAAGCCACAAAAAGTTCATCGGATTTTGATTTGGCAACATGGGTAAAAAAGGGTTCCAATAAATATCGTCCAAAAATAAACAATAAAGCAATCAGGGTAAAAGCAGCTAAAGTCGTATTTAAAATCACATCTAAAATTGAATCATCCCCTTTCATCGAAAAGGTTGAAATCATCAATAAAATAGGAATAACCGCAATGTCTTGCATGATTAAAATTCCTAAAACTCTTCGTCCATGTGGTTTTAAGATTTCTCGGGTTTCATTAAAGGTTTTTAAAACAATCGCTGTCGAAGAGAGTGAAAGTGCAGCACCTATAATAATAGATGTTTGGAAATCAAACCCTAAAATGAAAAAACAAATCAAATAGACAAAGACCGAAGTAACAACAATTTGAAGTGTTCCTGTGACAAAAACCTCTTTTTTCATTCGCATTAAGGAAGCAAATGAAAACTCCAAACCAATGGTGAACATTAAAAAAACTACTCCAAACTCGGCTATCTCTTTTAAGTCATGATTATTTACTGCATTGTGCAAATCAAATGCATACGCAATAATGGTTCCTGTTACAATGTATCCAATAATCGTAGGCAGATGAAATCGTTTTAAAATCAAATTAACAATGATGGCAATTGAAATGGTTGCGACTATAATTCCTAACATTTATTTTACCTCATCACTCTATAATGCATCTGTTTGTATCCTTCTTGTCGTTTTTTAAATGCGGAATGTAACATCGCATTTTTATTGTCTAAAAAATCTATGGCCAAACAATCTTGCCCATTTCTGCCAATTCTACCTAAATATTGTATAAGTCTTCCATAATACGAGATAGGCGTAGCAAAAATTATGGTATTTAAGTGTGGAAAATCGATACCTTCTCCAAAAAAAGAGGTGGTGGCTAAAATTAATTGTGACGTTTCCACCAACTCCATATTGTTGCTTTGTTCTTTTTTATTCAAATTGCCATGCACACTTAAATAGGTATAATTTTCTTTATCCAATAATCTTTCCAATTCACTGATATGTTCCAATCGGTCAGTTAGAACTAAAATATTTCGGTTTTTATGCCGTTGTATTTCGTGCAGTATTTGTTGATTTCTTTTGGAGTTCACACACACTTCATTAATCAGTGTGGCATAATTATCTGCTTGAGATTCAAAATCGGTATAGACTATTTTAACCCGATTGGTATTGCTCTTTTTTTGTTTAAATTCATACGCCACTTGCCCCAATTGTTGGTATAAAATGGGTTCTAAGCCATCTTTTCTGTTG
>JBAYZM010000274.1:0-3256 GCA_041672515.1 Arcobacteraceae bacterium | reverse complement strand
ACGATATGGGGTAATGGCATTGGTGAAAACCAGCATAGAAGACACCAAAATAGCAATTGATTTAAAACAAATAGTTGAGAGTAAATACAATGTTGCCAATGAGTAAAATCGTTTATCTTCTGCTGATCACTGTTTTTTTTGTAGGGTGTACAAAAGAAGAGTTGGATTTTGAACAACCCACGATTCAAATTCCTAAAGAACAACCAAAGCCAATAACCAATAAAGGCTCACTTTATTCCAGCAGAGGGGGCTCTTTATTTGCAGATAAAAAAGATTTGCAAATTGGGGATATTATCCAAGTAGTTATCAATGAAGCACTTCAAGCCGATACGAGTAACAGTAGAAAAACGTCACGAAATACAGCGGGTAACTTTAATGGAGGAATCATGGCTCCTAATGCTGGCAATACTAATCCCAGCAACACTGTTAATAGTGTAGCCAATAAATTTACCAGTGTTTTGGGATTTGATGCAACCGTGGGATCAGATTCTTCTTTTTCAGGAAAAGCAGAGTCTGAAATTGATGAAACGTTTGAAACAACGGTTTCGGTTATTATTGAACAAACCTACCAAAATGGGAACTATTTTATTAAAGGTTCAAAGGAAATGCTCATAGATGGTCAAAACCAAGAGATTATTTTAAGTGGAGTGATTCGTCCGTATGATATTTCACCAGAAAACAGTATTATGTCATCACAAATTGCCAATTTAAAGGTATTGTACCGAAAAGATGGAGAAGAAAAAGATGCTTTACGAACTCCATGGGGAACCAAAATTCTCAAAACTTTATGGCCATTTTAGGGTAAACTTAATATTTTATTAATTTTACAGATAATTGAAAAATAATCAGTTTATTTATAAAATTTAGTATATAATTAGGAAATATAGTTTTAATCTAATTTTCAGAAAAGGAGTATGATATGCTTAATACATTGAATGTTGTTGAAACGGGTTTAATAGGTGCAAGAATATCTGCTCAAACCGCAACGAATAATATAGCCAATGAGAATGTCGCAGGGTATGTAAAAAGAACCACAAATGTTAATGAAGCTGCCCAAACTGATTCTCGATTAACGGGACGAGGCGTATCAATTGGAGATACGATTCGTAATACCAATGATTTTATTTATAAAAATTTAGTGGGGGAGACGACATCCTTATCGTATTACGAAGAGTTATCTTCTATGCTAAATTCCATTGAAACGATGTTTAAAGAAACAGAAGACAGTGGGTTTTCTAAAGATTTAGATGCCTATTTCCAAAGTTTAGAAAATTTAAAAAGTAATCCTCAAAATACAACTTTCCAAGAAGATTTAAAAACACGAGCTTCAATTATTCTTGATGATTTAAAAACAATGTATGCAACTTTGGATGCAGAAGCGGTTACGTTAAAATCTGATTTAAAATCGGATGTCAGAGATATTAATCGAATTGTACAGAATATTGCTAATATTAACGAACACATTGAAAAATCCAATGTTCCGCAATTAACATTGTTGGATAAGCGAGATGCTTTAGAAAAAGAGTTAGCCGCATTAGTGGATATAACCGTTTCAAAAGATTATGGGGATTATCAGTTAAAAATTGGGAATGTAACGGCCGTGCGAAATGATAATGTCAGAGAATTCAGTTACGCAGAAGAGAATATTGCTCAAATTGATAGATTTGCCAACACGGATTTTACTTTAAATGCCAGTGGAACCAATCCCAATGATAAAATGGTCTATGAACTCAATAATACTTTCGCCGTAGAGGTTAAATACGGTGAAACGGTTGATGGTAATGTGGTCGATGAAACCAATATAATGCAAGCCATTGCCTATAAAATTAATAATGATGCCAATATGAATACATTAGTCAGTGCGAATATAAATGCCAGTGGGAACTTAGAAGTAGTGGCAAATAAAGTGGGTACATTAGGAGAATTTACGTCATCATTAAAACACTATACCGATAACAATAGCAATGATTTGTACGAAGTAAGCTTGATTGATAAAAATCAATATCAAAGTGTTGAAGCCAGCAGCCAAAGTTTTATAAAAAGTTATGATGAAAAAATCACCATCAATGGTGGGAGTGTTAAAGCAAAAATTGAGAATTTGGATACCAGTTCTGCCAACAATGTTATCCAACGATTCAAAGATAGCCTTGATACTTTTGCCGCAACACTGAGTGATATGAGTAAACAGTACATTATCAAAGATGATGGCAGCTTTATTTATGGAGAAGAAGCTGCGATTAACAGTGGAGAAGCATATAACAACAGTAAAACCTTAGGATTGTTTAACGGAACAAGTGTTAAAACAATGAAATTTAATAATGAGGCAGTCAATAATTTGGAACAAAAAGATTATGATTATTTACTCTCATTTGCATATAAGAGCGATGTTTTGTTTAATAATAAAGGACAAACCAATAGCAGTAACAATTATGAAGAATTAACCAGTGATGGATCGATTGGTACCACTTTTTCAAAATTCTTTCAAGCATTTCAAATTGATATTTCTCAGTATAAAAGTAACAATGATTTCTCGTTTGATACCCAACAAACAGTGACTCAATCGTTGAAAAATACCTATGATAAAATGGTAAAAGTGGATCCAGATGAAGAGATGATTAATCTTATGAAGTTTCAAGCAGCGTATGAAGCCAATGCAAAATTAGCAACGGTTTTACAAGATATGATCAGTACAACACTGAGCATGGTTAATCGATAATCTTAATCTATTATTAAGAAATGTAATGTCAGAATATGGTATTAAATGGTAAAGGAGTAGATCATGTTAAATAGTTTATATATTGCACAAACTGGATTAAGCACATCTCGAGTGTTAATTGAGAATGTCACTAATAATATAGCCAATGAAAATACTCCTGGATATAAAAAAAGAACAGTTGATGTAAGTGAAATAGGGCATATTCAAGAAAATAGTACAGGTCGTGGAAGTGAGACAGGAAGTGTTCTCAGAGCTACCAGTGACTATTTGTACAGTAACTTGATGGATGAAGGAACAAAAGAGGCATATTACAATGAGTTATCGACTCTTTTAGCTGAAGTAGAATCTATCTTTCAAGAAACAGATAAAGCTGGATTATCCAAAACCATCGATAACTATTTTAAAGCAGTTGATGATTTAAATTCTAACAGAGAAGATTCTGTTTTTATTAACAACTATGTTACTCAAGCCAATGCGTTAGTCAGTGAGTTAAAAAAAGTTTACAGTGCTATTGAAGACAGAGAAGCCAATACCCTAGAG
>JBAYZM010000273.1:0-3274 GCA_041672515.1 Arcobacteraceae bacterium | reverse complement strand
AGTGAATCTAAATACCAATTTATTGTCTTTTTTCTTATTATCATTCCTATTTTTTATCTGGTTGCGTTTGTCTCTTCAAGAAATACCAGTAAAAAACTCACCACCAGTTTGGATTTATTTAACAATAAAGTTCAAGCCATTAACTCAGTACAAGACTTTAAGAAGTTCAACTCAAATGATATTGATTTGTACTTTTATGAACTCAATGACATCATAAGACACATCAATGATATGGCAGAAAAACTTAAAAAAGTTGCTGTCGATAAAGAACTTTTAGAGTTTGAAGTCAAACTTTTAGACAAATTTATTATTACTTCGGATGTTGTTAAAGATTGGCGAGAATACATCAGTGATTTACTCATTGAAATCAATAAAATCATGGAAACGTATACGCTTATGACAATGTTTCGAGTGGGCGATGACCAGTTTGAAGTCGATATCTTTTGGCTGGGAATTCCTGAAGAAGATATTAAAACCCATTTTGAAGAGTACTTAAATACTACCATTAAAAATTCACACTATTTTGAGGGAATGAGCGATTTTATTATCAAACATATCATTGCAAACAGCGATATACGAATAAGCAATTTAAACAAACAAGATATTGAATACCGTTCAAAATCTCTTTTCTTAGAGACACCAAAAATTGGAGGCATTGTAGGAATTGGTCTGCAATCAGCTTATGCAAGTGATCCTGTTCGATACATTGTAATTGATTCGATTTTAACCACCATGGCAAACTTAGTCGGTTCAGTTAAAGCCATTAATAAATATACGCAAGATTTAGAGTATTATGCGGCACGTGACCCACTGACAGGTCTATTCAATCAAAGAGTTTTTAATGATTTTATGGCATATGAAACCAAACGAGCCAAACGACATAAATACTCTTTTGCCCTCATGGTTATAGACTGCGATAACTTCAAATCCATCAATGACAACCATGGTCATGCATTTGGGGATTTGTTTTTACAAACCATTGCTCATATTTTAGAAAAAGAGAAACGCGATGAAGATATCGTTGCTCGTTATGGAGGCGATGAATTTACGGTTATTCTTCCAGAATGCGATGAAAATGGTGCAGTAACCGTTGCCAATAGAATTGCACATGATATTGCCAATACCAAACTGATTGCACCCAATGGCAATAAAATCAGCCTGACTATTTCCATCGGAATTTGTGTTTATCCCCAACATACCACCTCTCAAAAAGACATGTTTATGATTGCCGATTCCATGATGTATCACGCTAAAGAAGAGGGGAAAAACTCCGTTAAACTTGCCAGTCAAGAAGATATTGCGGTCATTTTAAATGAAAAACAACACAAATCTTCATTGCTTTCAACGGCAATTGAAAATGATCAAATTGTTCCATTTTTTCAGCCAATACAAATGTCAAAAAACAATCCTAACGGCGTAGTAATTCATGAACTCTTGATGCGAATTCAACAAGACGATAAACTTATTTCAGCCTATGAATTTATTGAAATAGCTGAAGTGATGGGCTTAATTAATAAAATGGATTTAATGGTCATTACAAAAGCCTTCCAAAAAATCAATGAAAGCCACTATGATGGAATTTTATTCATCAATTTATCGCCAAAATCATTGGTCGTAAGTGATTTTATTGATAAAATCAACCATCTGGTGGTTCAATACAACATCAACAAAGAGAAAATTGTTTTTGAAATAACCGAAAGAGAAACGGTTAAAAACTTCTCTTTATTGGAAAAATTTGTTCAAAATCTCAAAGCCGAAGGGTTTAAATTTGCCATTGATGACTTTGGTTCAGGCTTTTCATCGTTTCATTACATTAAAAAATTCCCAATTGATTATTTAAAAGTCGATGGTGATTTTATCATTAACATCAACAACGATTACAAAGATAAAGCGTTTGTACACAGTATTGTAACCTTAGCTAAAGAGTTAAACATTCAAACCATTGCGGAGTTTGTGGAAAGTGAAGAAATTGTTGAAGTGCTTGACAGTATGGGAGTTGATTATTATCAAGGTTACCATATTGGAAAACCCAGCCAAAACTTTAAACAGTTAAAATAGTCAAAGAAGTGTTCTTTGAACTTTTACTATTTTATTGATCTTTTTGTTATTGCCAATATCATTTTTTTAAGTTATTTGGCGTATAAAAATCGATTTTATATTCAACTGTTTGAGTATTTTAAGATCTTTATTTTAATTACCATTGCGGCAAAGTTGGCTTCGATTATGGCAATCTTCTTGCAAAAAATTCATTTCTTAAATGCCGATTCCTATGCCGTTGCCATTTTTATTGCCTTTGCAATTAACCTTACGCTTCTTTTTTCTTCGTACCAATTGCTCTTGAAAATGGTAAATCATTTTATTAATTCTCAAAAAATAAAAGAGATTTTTGCAAAAATAATTACCGTATTTGAAATAACCGTGATTGTAACCTTTTGCCTATTTATACTTATGCAAATAAGTTTTATTAAAAAATATGCCAGTGAACCTTTTGCTAAAACAGTCACCTACCCGTACATCAAATCATTTTATATTAAATTTCTTAACGACGATTTTATTTACGCCATTTTACACTCCGACACCAAAACCAATCATAAAGAAGTTCTTTTTAAATCGTTTACAAACTCGCTTTGATTGGCGTTAAAAGCTTCAATACACTCTCGACAAATACACGCTTTCATTTTATATTCTAACGGCACAAGCGCTCTTAATTCTAAAGGAACTTCAATGTGATTGCACCAGCACGATTCACTGCTTTTGGCTTTGCATACATTGGGCTTTTTGCACAAAGGACAAATATTGGCATCAATTTGTTTTTTAAAAACCAGATTTTTCAAACTTCGATTTTCATCGTTAGTTTTAAATGCTTTAACATTGCCCAATCGTTGTTCAAAAATAAATTGAGAAGCATGTTGTTGGAAAATTGTTTGAATAAAAGCCTCATCTAAAATCGGGTCATTTAAACATGCCAACACCGTACACTCTGCATTTGCCAATTCATCCAAACGTTTAATGATTTTTTCATAATCTTTGCTTGCGGCGAAACTTCCTTTTTGAAACGATGGTGGGTCTATGATGATTAAATCATAGGGTGCATATTTTTTAATTTTACTCCACGATTTTAAAATATTATAGGGCAAAAACTTGACGTGTTGTGTGCTTAAACTGTTTAAACGGTGGTTTTCTCTGCCCGTACTTAAAGCGGCTTTACTCATATCCACATTCACCACTTGTTTGGCACCATGCTGTATGGCAACCACACTAAACGAACACGTAT
>JBAYZM010000272.1:0-3286 GCA_041672515.1 Arcobacteraceae bacterium | reverse complement strand
TGGAAGTTTTGGCATTCCGCCAGGCATTCCTTGCACTTGGCTTAACATATTTTGTAAACCTTTCATGCCACCTTTAGAAGAGAGTTTTTTTGCCATTTTAGAGGCATTTTTAAACTGTTTGAGGACTTTATTGATATGCACTTCCGACAATCCTGACCCTTTTGCAATTCTTCGTTTTCGACTGGGGTTCATCAACTCTGGGTCTTCTCGCTCTTTTGGCGTCATTGAACCAATTAACGCTTTAATTCGTACAATTTCACTGGAGTTTTCTAAATCCATATCTTTGAGTTGTCCTGCCATTTGACCCAAACCTGGAATCATTGAAATAATCGATTTCATGCTTCCTAATTTGCTCATCATGCTGAGTTGTTCTAAAAAGTCGTTGTAATTAAACTCACCCTTTTTAATCTTTTTGCTCACTTCTTTGGCTTTTTTCTCATCAATAATTGCAGATGTTCGCTCTGCTAGTCCTTCAATATCTCCCGCACCCATTAAACGGCTGACGATTCTATCGGGAATAAAAACTTCCAAGTCAGGCATTTTTTCACCTGTACCAATAAATCGTAATGGAACTTCAACTTGGTGTGCAATCGATAATGCCACTCCTCCGTTAGTATCCCCATCGAATTTAGATAAGATAACCCCATCAATTCCGATTTTTTCTTTAAAGGTTGTAGCCGTTCTTGTGGCATCATGCCCCGTGAGTGCATCGGCCACATAAAAAACTTCATTGGGATTAATGGCATTTTTAATCTCTAAAAGTTGTTTCATTAACGCATCATCAATCGCCAATCGCCCTGCGGTATCGATTAATAAAACATCATATAAACCCTCTTTGGCTTTCTTTTTAGCTGCCAATGCAATTTTAACAGGGTCTTTTTCATTATCATCAAAATAGATATCAACATCAATTTGAGCTGCAATTTGTTTTAATTGTTCAACCGCTGCTAATCGTTGTAAATCACACGCTGCCACTAAAACTTTTTTCTTTCTTTGTTTTAAATAGTTTGCCAGTTTTCCCGTTGTTGTTGTTTTACCACTTCCTTGTAATCCCGTCATTAGAACAACAGTAGGTGGCGTATTTGAAAATACAAATCCTTGATTTCCCACAGCAGTTAAAACATGGGTTAACTCTTTTTGCAATGATTTCAAAAAAGAGTCTTGCCCAATACCCAATTGTTTGGTTGACAATTCTATATTAAAAACTAAGTCTTTGGTTGTTTTATGGTGTACATCTGCTTTTAAAAGAGATTTTTTAAGTTCAGCTGTAGCTTTTTTTAAAGAGTTAATATCGTCTTTAAATCGAATTTTATTAATGGCACTTCTAAACGATCCGGTTAAAACATCAAACAAAACAAATCTCCAAATATTTTTAGTGGTGCGATTATAGACAAATTATTCTTTATTAAAGATTAAATCATCTCAACATTTTAAGTAAAATTTAATATACTAACTTAACACAAAGCCGTGAAATAGGATTATTCCTATTTGCAAGACTTAAAATAGACTTAATATTAACTTCCGATTCCGAAAACATTAAACTCTTTAGGTTCTCTGGCTTCAAACGAATAATCAAAAATTTCTGTCTTTTTAGAGTGTAAAAGAACCCGTTTAATATTTGCTGCCGTTTTACCATAAATGGCATCGCCAATAATAGGGAACCCTAAATAATTTAAATGCACTCTAATTTGGTGCGTTCGTCCAGTATCAATGACTATTTTAATTTTAGACTTACTTCCCTCAACAAACATTGGATAAATAGTTGTTTTAGCAGGTTTTCCCAATTTTAAATCCACTTTACTCTTGGCGACACCTTTTGTTTTTATGGTTAAAATGGGTTTATCAATTTCAACTGTTTCAATGACTTTTCCATCAACAATTGCCACGTATTCTTTGTAAACACGATTCTCTTTAAACTCTTTAATGGCTCGTTTTTGGAACTCTTCATTTTTAGCAAACAGCATTACACCACTGGTCTCTTTATCCAAACGATTTAAGAGTAAATAGGTTGGATACTTTTTTGAGATTTCATCGGCAGTTAAAAATGCGGGTTTATCAATAGCAAAAATATCGTTATCTTCAAACAACACTTTAATTTTTGAAATTTCTTTCACATTAAAACTGGTATCCACTCCAATTTCACCTCGGGCTATTTGTACTTTTTTATTGCCAACATACACAAGCCCTTTATCTATGAGCTCTTTGGCTTTTGAATGAGAGATTTTCTCTTGTTTTGCTACTAACTTATATGCTTTATCGTATTCCATGAATTTCCTTTATAATTGGCTCAATGCTACCAATATTGACTAATTTTGACTTTTCTAAAGTATGAATATTTTTCATTACTTCTTGCAACGCATTGTTTTGTACAATGGTATAATTTTCTATGGCTTCAAACAAGGGAACTTGATTGAAAATATGTGCTCCGCTAATTAATACGCAGTTGAAAAATGCAGGCTCAACTGGATTGTGCCCCCCGATTTTTTCAAATGCTCCGCCTAAAATCACCGCATCACTGATGGCGTAAATATTATTTAATTCGCCCATTTTATCCACTAATATAATATCACTTTCAAAATTCTCTTTGTGTGAAAATCGGTGATACGTGATATTTTTATCTTTTATAAAACTTTCAATTAAACTGCTTACTTTATCAAATCTCTCCGGATGACGTGGCACAATGATGAGTTTTCCCAAAGCTTTATCATACGCTTCTAAAATAAGTTTTTCCTCATTTTCATGCGTACTTCCAGCGGTAATGACATACTCGTTGGGTTTTTCAAACACTCTAGTTACGACAGGAAGTTGTGCCAATTTGATGTTGCCAATAACTTCAACATTGTGTGCACCCAAAGACTCCAATCGCTCTTTGTCTTTTTGGCTTTGAGCATACACTTTATCAATATTGGCAAAAACTCTTTTATAAAAAAAAGCAAATCGCTTATAGGCATCATACGATTTATCTGAAATGCGTGCGTTAATCAAATAGGTTTTAACCCCTTTGGCTTTGGCGCATAAAAACAACATATACCACAACTCTGCTTCTAAAACAAAAAGTGCTTTTTGCGGGGTTACCCAAAAAGGCAGAAAAATCTCAAATGGCAAATAACGTACACGAGAAGTCAACTTTTTTGCTTCTTCAAATCCGGTATTGGTAATAACGCTGATATTAATCTGCTCTTTAAATTCATCTACGATTGGTTTAATTGCTCTTGTTTCTCCAAAAGAACAACAATGAAACCAAATCCCATTATCTTCAAAACGAGGATTATTCTTTAAAAAAAAT
>JBAYZM010000271.1:0-3291 GCA_041672515.1 Arcobacteraceae bacterium | reverse complement strand
TACTTTTACCAGCTTTTATATCTTTAGCAAACTGCTCAACATCTATCTCTATATTCATCTGTGCGTCCTTTGGTATTATTTATTTTACCAGTTTGACACAGATTTTTGAACAGTCCCGTACTTTCAAATTTACTTAAATCATTAGACAAAAAACTATCCGCTTGGCTTTGTGTTATTGTCATATTCTTAACAATATTTTTACCAGTATGACCATATCCTACTGTCCAAACTCCAGCTTCATCTTGATATGTCTTTAGTTCTAATTTCTCATAATTTTTTATAAAATCTTTAAGTTGCTCTGATACTTTCATATTACCCATAATCAATTCCTTTAATATTTAGAAGTATTTAATTCACAATCCCAATTTTTACTATAAGTAAAAAAATCTATTGCTGTTGGTTGGTAAGTTTGTCCACCATCAAATATAAGAGATCCTTTTAATATTTGTTCATTTAATATTTCATCAATAAAAGTACTTTTTACAAAAAAAACAAAATTTCTATCTTGATAGTTACTTAAGTCATCTATAAAATAAAAGTCTTTATCTCTTGCAATTATGGGTAAGTCTTTATTAGGTTTACAAACAAAATTATATTTTAAAGTAATATTATTTTGTTCTTCATCTGGATTAGCTATCTTTATTTTTTCCAATGGAAGAAAATCATTTTTAATAAATAGTTCATAAATATAATTGAGCTGTTTTATTCTTTCTTCATAAGATATTTTTATACATTTATAATCTTTACATTGTTTTCTATTTATTAACCAAGTTTTTTGTTCATCTTTTATTTTATTTGTATTAAGTTTTGTTAATTTAATTAAAGAATTATAGTTATTTGTCAAAATTAAGTCTTGTAAGGATAGTATTTCGTCAATACAAATTTCATATTCAATACTATCTTTTTTTACTTTATTACAATCAAAACTTGGATTATAAAACTTTATATTTTCATCTGCATTTAAATATATATTAAAGAATAGTAAAATTAAAAATACTTTTTTCACAATATTTTCCTTTTTGTTTTATACGTTGCAAAATCTGCAATAGTAGCTACACTTGTACTAACAGCTATTTTTTCTATATTTGAAAAGTCTTGATTATTCATTATAATCAAGCTTCCTATTTGATTGATAGCTGTTTTACCTATGTCGGAATAATCTGTGGCATTTGTTTGAACATAATTTCCATTTTTATCTTTCCCCCACTCTTGATAATCTCCATTTTCATCGGTAAAAGTTATCTTATCTGGGTTACTGGGGTCTCCATAGATAACTAAATTATCATCAAAAGTCGTCTTTTTCAAACTAATTAGTAAAGAAGCTTTTTCATCATCAGATAAATTATTGACATAGTCAGTAACTTTTTGTATATCGTGTTGTCCAATCCTTTCTGAAACAACTTTATATATAGCATATATCTTAGCCAATGGCTCGGGGACTAATATCCCTCCAATTGCATATAACAAAGAACTATCACCTGTTAAGTTGAGTTCAAATACATCACTTAATCTACTACCAAAATTATCTACAATATCACCATCTTCAATAATGGTTACAAAATCATTAGATACACCCTTTGCTTGGATACCTAATTCACTTATATGTTCAAAATATTGAGGATTTACTACAATATTCCCAGCCCCTGGAGAATTTTGTCCATTTCCTCCCCAACCAAAAGTATAGGAAAGTAATTCTGCAAGACCTCCACCTTGAGAAAAACCTGTAACAGAAACATTATCATATTTTGTTTCAAATTCATTATAAGCATACGATACCAAATCTTGTATCTCTTTAGGATAATTTCCTGTTGCAAATGATGCATTGACAACAGTCCAGTCTGCTAAATCTCCATCGGTTCCTTTAATAGTAAGGACTACTTCCTTGGTTATAGTGTTTTGATAGGCTTGAGTAGTAATTGATCCAAAAGATTTTGTATCAATAATATTCCATTCATCGGGAGTTGTTCCTCCATTATGTGTTGCATTAGATAAGTTAATAAGTTCTATATGATTTGCCATGTTTTATTCCTTACTATTTACTTTTTTTATTAATATTTTTTTTAAAATACTCAAAAAAAGAGTTCTCTTTATGCTCTTCTTTATACATTTTTACTCTTTCCATAAAGCTTTTACCTGGATAAATTTTATGGTCTGGCTGAACATTTTTATGTCTTTTAATATAATTAATCTTTTTTGTATCAGTAAATAATAAAGCATATTCACTATTTCTCTTTCTGAAATCCTCAGAATTTTCATCCCTAAAATTCCAAATATTTCCATTATTCAACCAAATCTGCATCTCACCACCTCCGCTAGTAGAAAAGCCACTCATACCATGTATAGTAATAAGGTCAATCCCATCAAAAATATTTCTGTGAAATGAGTGTACCCATCCCCCTCCACCTTCTCCAAAACCGTCAGATTTAAATCGATGTGCATATACTATAGAATCTATACCTGGTTCTACCGATTCAAACCCTATATAACTTATCAAATCTTTATAAGATTGTTCCGTTAATTTATCTTTATTATGTTCAACAACATTTCTATCTAAATTATAAATCTCTGCACTTTTACCCTCTTTGAAATGGTATGGTTTTAGCCAATATTTTGAACTGTTGAAATCTGCAACAAAGTTAGTACCATATAATTTATCTGTATTCCAAGGAATTGTTTCTAAATTATGTGGAACATAAATATCTAACACATCCATTTCTCGAAATTCTCTACAATTCTCCCAAGACTGAAAATATCCACATTCTTTTATTGCATATATCTCATGTCTGTATGCTATTGCTAAAGCACCTTTAAAATCTTCTTCTCCAATCCAACGCTTAGGCATACCAAATCTTTTAGCAAACTCTTCTGTATATACCCAAATATTATTATCCAATCTTCTTGTACTAATCTTCTCTGTAGCTTTTTTAATCACATCTATATTATGTTTTAAGTCATACATTGTATAAGCTTTTGGGTCATTTTCGGAATATCTTGTATCCTCTCTTAAATCTTCTCCAAGTGATTCTGCATTTAAAATCATAAGACTGATTATTAAACTAAATATTATTTTCATTATGCAACCTTTCTTCAAAAAATAAAATCAATATTTTTATTTATATTCATACTATTTCTTCTCTTTCATAAAATTCACAAAAAATCTCATATCTCACCTTCCCTCATAAATTATCAAAAAGGTACAATAAAATAATTTTATAAATTATATATTTAAGAATTATTATCAAAAAGAAAAAGTATAATAAAATGTTTCTTAAAACTAATTATTTACTTTTT
>JBAYZM010000270.1:0-3293 GCA_041672515.1 Arcobacteraceae bacterium | reverse complement strand
CCCTGATGCCAATTTATCCACTGCGTTGGGAGCGGGTGTTGTAAAAGCATTAGCAAAAGACAAAGCGTTGTTGCAATCTGTGGTAAAAAAAGAGAATGCTTCTGCATTAGAAGGCTTTTATGAATTGACCGTTAAAGTCGATAATGTGATTGAAAAGTTTGCTAAAAAATGGGGCAATAGTGGAGATATAATCACTTTAGGTTGGAGTAAAAATGGAGGTCAAGGGTGCTATTGTACAGAAAACAATGCACTTAACGCCATTATTCGCTCGATTCCAAAAAACCAATACGATTTTATTTTAATTGATGGAGAAGCTGGATTGGAGCATTTAAGCAGAGGATTAACCGCAAAAGCGGATTTACTCATTGTTGTTTTACAATCAGGACAAAGAAGTGTTCAAACGGCACAAGATGCACATAAATTGGCTTTGGATATTGGTATTAAGAAAATCAACTTAGTACTTAATGGGTATGTCAATGAAGATGAAATCAATTATATAAAAGAGCAATCACAATTGCCTATATCATACGCTTTTTCTTTTAATAACGATATTCGCATTTGCGATTTAAATGCACAAAAAATAGCTTTAAATGAAGAGTATAAAAATCAAATCAAAGAGTTTATTGAACCTATTTTAGATGATTTCAAAGAAGGATTAAGATGTTAAATAATGAAGCGGTTAAAGCATTAAGGAAATCATTTCCTTCCAAACAAGATGTGTTAGAAAATACTCCTGATTCAGGGGTAGTTGATATGATTAATCATCTTAATGATATGGGGTGTGATACCTGTTTTGACCGATTTGATGCACAAAAACCTCATTGTGTCTATGGGCTTACGGGGATTTGTTGCAAAGCGTGTCACATGGGACCTTGCCAAATTATGCCCAAAGCCACAAAAGGTACCTGTGGAGCAGATGAACATGTGATTAGTTCACGAAATATCTTGCGTTGGATGGCAGGAGGGGTCTCTAGCCATGGAGCAAGATCAAGAGAAGTGATTTTAAATATGATTCATATTGCCAAAAAAGGGGATGATGAAGCCATTTTTGGTCAAACAAAACTTATTGGCGTAGCAAAAGCATTTAATATTTTTAGTGAAGAAAAGAGTCTATGCCAATTGGCGCTTGAAGTGGGCAATATTTTACTGGAAGATTTAAGTCGTTCAAGTGATGCACCGCATAAAACTATTGCAGCTTTTGCTCCAAAAGATAGAATTGCACTTTGGGAAAAGCTTGATATTATGCCCATTAGTACCTATCATGAAGTTTTTGAAGCCATGCATAGAACAGGTGTAGGTACGGATGGTGATTGGGAAAATTTGATGCAACAAATGCTTAGATGTGGATTGTCTTTTTCATTTGGAAGTGTTTTAGGAGGGGCATTGGCAATGGATATTTTGTATGGTCCTCCCAAACGAAGTATCGTTGATACCAATTTTGATGCGTTAAAACCAGAGTTTGTCAATATTGCTGTTCATGGACACTCACCTGTAATTGTGCACACTCTTGTAGAATTGGCACACTCTAAAAAGTGGCAAGATAAAGCCAAAGCCAAGGGAGCTTCTGGTATCAGACTTTATGGTATTTGTTGCAGTGGGCTTTCTGCTGCTTATAGACAAGGAGAAGTTCATCCTTTATCCAACGCTATTGGTGCAGAATTGGTCATGGGGACAGGTGCATTGGATGCGTGGGTGGTAGATGTTCAAGATGTTTATCCCTCTATTATGGATGTGGCACAATGTTTTCACACCAAAATTATTACCACCAATGATTCAGCAAAACTCCCAGGGGCAATTCATTTAGGACTTAATCACACCGACAGCAATTTCGATGAGATTGCAAGTATTGCTGAAAGAATTTTAGACATTGCCATTGATAACCGACCATTAAGAGTCGCAGGAAATGTCTATATTCCAAGAGTAAGTGCTAAAGCTGAATTGGGATTTAGTGTAGAATCGTTGTTTGAAGCGTTTGGTGGGGCTAATCATCTTCTTGAAAGCATTAAAAAAGGTGAAATCAAAGGAATTGTGAATTTAGTAGGATGTAATAACCCTAAAGTGATGTACGAAAAAACCATTTGTGATGTAGCGGATATATTGTTATCAGAAAATATTTTGGTCTTAACCAATGGCTGTGCCTCTTTTCCTCTGTTAAAGTTAGGATACTGCCAAAGTGATGTCAATGAAAGAAGTGGTGAGAGCTTAAGAGCAAAAGCCAAAGAGGTGGGTATCCCTTCGGTATTGCATTTTGGAGAGTGCCTAGATAATGCACGAGCATCGGCACTTTTTAAAGCCTTAAGTGATTTAGCAAATGAATCTACGGCTAAAATGCCGTTTGCTTTTTCTTCTCCTGAATGGAGCAATGAAAAAGGAGTCGGTGCGGCACTGGGGTTTAGACTGATGGGATTTAACTCTTACCATTGCATAGAACCACCCATTTCAGGCTCAGAATTGGTCACCAAATACTTTTATGAAGACACCAAAGATATTTTAGGTGCTGTTATGGTTGTAGATATAAATCCTCAAAGCTTGGCTTTAAAGATTATAGAAGATTTTAACATAAGAAGAAAAAATTTAGGATGGGAGTAAATCTTTACTCCCCACAATAAGGTACCGCTTTACTGTCTTTGGCATAAAATATGGCAAAATAGTGTAAATGGGGCAACATCTCTTTTGTTATCTCATTTTTAGATAAGTTGTAGTTTTCAAAAAAAGCTTTAGCCTCATTATCAAATAAAACTTCCCACTCTTTTTGTGTATGTTGTTTCGTAAACTCTATTCCATTATAACCCAGTTTTGGACCAATGATATATTTATAATATGTTTGTCCTTTATAAATATCTGGATTAATAGAACCACTCAGTAGTTTTAAGCTTAAAAGCAGAGTAATGAATAATGGTTTCATGGTTCCTCTTTTCTTTTCTTTTAATTATATTGACATCTTCTTTAAAAGAAGATATAATTTCACCAATTTAGTAGAGAATAGTTAAAAAAGGACTTAATAGTCCTTTTTTAATAGAATATTATATATTACTAAGTAAGTGTATATTTATATGGAGTATCGAATTATGCGATTAAATTTTGGAATGATAAAACGACCCAAATCCCCCATACCTGGATTTGGTCTTACGATGGGATTTACGGTATTTTATTTAAGTCTTATTGTTTTAATACCCATTGTGGCACTTTTTAGTGAAGCGTTTAGTATGGGCTTTGATGCATTTATTGATGCAACAACCAGCCAGCGAGTCATTGCCAGTTACAAATTGACTTTTTTAACTTCACTCATTGCC
>JBAYZM010000269.1:0-3299 GCA_041672515.1 Arcobacteraceae bacterium | reverse complement strand
TCCACCCTTATTGGAATTATTCATTTGTTCACTTAATGTTGTTGTATAGTAATTTAATTGCAAACTATTTTGATTGGCAAATAAATATTCATAATTAAAAATCACACCATCTGTATCGATGGTATGATCAACATTAATAAAACCAACCGGAGAAGAGTAGATAAAATCATCGATTTTTACATTGTGATAAGTGACACTAAACTTTGAATTGCTGGTTGTATAAACCCCTTCCATCGTCCAAAATTTATATTGTTGCATTTCTAAATTTGTTTTATCGTATTTGACTTGGTCAACATTATAAAAAGAGGGAGGAAGATATGTTTTTGTATAAAATCCTTTAAAACCAAAATTATTATAAGGCGTATAAATCGCTCCTACTCGATACATCTCTTCATTGGTATTTTTCAAATATCCACTGCGTTGGTAGTTATCAAATTTTGCATTTCCTATTAAATAAAGTGCTTCGTTAACTTTATAATTATCCTGTAAAAGGATAGAGGTAATTCTCTCTTCATCAAAATCATAATAGTGTCCAATAGAAGTTTGTACCCCAGAAAAATCGGTTACTTTTCTGTTGATAACATCATATTTTTTTTGGGAAGCATTCACTGCCGTTAAAATTGTATGACTGCCCACATCAAACTCTTTTGAAAAATAGGCATTGAGTTTTGAAAACTTTAAATCTTCTTCCAATGTTTGATAAAATTTTGGTGGACCAGGATTTTTAAATATCAAAGGCATAACAATCAATCCGCCGTCACTTTGGGAATTGGATTCATCATAATCTTGGTAATTCACATCGAATGAGAGTTGTGCTTTTAACGATTTATCTTTTAAAAAATAGTGAGTCCAATCAAGATAAAAATCTTTTGAAACAATCTCTCCACTATCGGGAACCGCATCATACGATTCTCCAATATACGTATCTTTTTTAATATCCGTATATCCTGCATTGATTTTTGTTGATTCGTTGCTAAGATCAAGATACAAATAACGTCTTAGCCCATCGTTATTGAGTCGCTTATTTTCATAATCGCCATGGTCTTTGAGTGTTGTTTGATTCGCAAACAGAAAATATGCCCACCCATTTTGAAAGGTTTGAGCATGTGTTACACCTTGAGAGTTTTCTCCATCTGTAAAAAGACGAGAAACCAACTCACCTCCATTGTGTTTAGAGGCATTTTTGGTGTACATTCTAATAAAATAAACACCCGTTTCATTACCAAAAGAGAAAGAACTCTCTCCGTAATATATTTCAATATAATCGATGAAATCTAAAGGCAAGTCACCCCAAGACAAGGAAGCAGATTGTGTTTGTATCGAACTGATTTCATGATCATTAATAAAAAATCTAAAAAAACCACTCACATCCGCTTTTGTCCCAGGCAGGGTTAAACTGTAGAGTCCATATTTGTTTTTATTTAAATTTGTCAGAGGTATCTCTTTAAGAATATCGCTTAATTTCGTGTACTGCATAAGTCGAAACTCTTTTTGAGAATAAATATATACGTGCCCTAATTTTTCATCGACGGTTTGGAGTGATTTTTCACTCTCTCTTTGATACTCTTCAAGCAATGAATTCAGACTTTCAGCCAAAGCAATATTAAACAGTACTATAAAAAATAGAAAAATTGCTTTCATAATATCCCTTGACTTAAAAGAAGTTATTATAGTGAAAAATATTTAAAACTGTTATTATTACTTCACTTTTAAAACAATATTATGCTTTAGAGTGCACGTATTCGTTTTAAATCGGCTTCCCAAAAGAAATCTATCCATGTTGGCGCTTCTTTAACGGTAAAGTCAGGTTGAATTTGGGCTGTTTTTTTGTAAAACAAAGAAGCCAATTTAAACTCGCACATGGGATATTTTTCTTGAAGAACTTTAAACACTTCTACCATGGTTTCACCACTGTCAACAATATCATCGACAATAAGGACTTTAGAAGCATTTATTAAATTCGGAACATTAAAAATATTAAAGGTTTCAAGTTTTCGCATACCATCGTAATGAATTGAATTAACGGTAAACACATTACGAATATTTAAAGCTTCTCCCATAAAATGAGAAATCGTTAACCCTCCTCTTGAAATCCCTAAAATAACATCGCAATCGTAAGATTTGCAACGGTTTATTAACACATTGACATCTTGTAAAAATTCATCGTATGAGTAATAATATTTTTTCATTTTTTTCCTTTGCTTGCCAGTAGGTGACAAAACACCCCCGTAAATTTTTATTTTTTATGCTTTAATAAGTTTTAAAACACCATAATAGCAAAAACATTTTGAGAAAAGAGAACTATGAATATTACTAAAGATTGTGTTACGTGTATTATTGGACAAATTGATAAAGCAATTAAACTGCTTAATTTGGATGAACAAAAAGCCCAAACCATCCAAGAAGAGGTTTTAAAAAAATCCCAATCGTTTTCTTTTGACCATACTCCGCCTTATGTTGCAAGAGAGGTCTACGAGTATTTAGCCAAAGAGACCAACTGTACGGATCCTTTGGAAAATTTAAAACAAGAATCCATCCAAAATGCGTTGGAGTTTGTCCCGTTTATAGAAAAAAAAATACGCCAAGAAGAGGACAAACTTTTTACGGCTATTAAAGCTGCCGTTGCTGGCAATGTGATTGATTTTGGGGCAAAAGAACAATTCTCTTTGGAAGAAGAAATCAACAAAGTTTTTACCACCAATTTTGCTATTGATGACTACAAAAAACTTGCCAAACAAATTGAACAAAAAGAGAATATTTTGATTTTGGCCGATAATGCCGGTGAAAATGTCTTTGACAAAATTTTAATTAAAATCATCAAACGATTGTACCCACACAAGCAAATTACCTATGCCACAAGAGGCAAACCCATTATCAACGACATTACGACAAAAGAAGCTTTACAAATTGGTATTGACAAGTTTGCAACGGTTGTAAGTACAGGTGTTGACACGCCCGGACTTGAACTGCTGCGAGCCACAACCCATTTTAGAAATATCTTTGAAAAAGCCGAACTGATTATTTCAAAAGGCATGGGCAATTTTGAGTGTTTGGAAACCCATCATGACAAACGTATCTTTTTTATCTTTAAAGTCAAATGCAATGTTGTTGCAACGGCTATTGGCAAAGATGTGGGAGATATTATTTTGAAGCAAGGGTGAGAATTAAGTGAGAAGTGAGAAGTGAAAAGTGAAAAGTGAGAGGTAAAGTCACATCGCTTCACCACTCACCACTCACCACTCACCACTCACCACTCACCACTCACCACTCACCACTCACCATTTACCATGTCAAAAATA
>JBAYZM010000268.1:0-3317 GCA_041672515.1 Arcobacteraceae bacterium | reverse complement strand
AATGAGAGCCGCTAAATATGGTATTACCAAAGATTATGTCGTAGCCCTTCGAGCAGTTTTACCCAACGGTGAAATTATAAAAGCGGGTAAAAAAACCATTAAAGATGTAGCGGGATACAATGTTGCTGGTATTTTAATTGCCAGTGAAGGAACGCTGGCTGTTATTACAGAAATTACTCTCAAACTTATCCCTAAACCAAAATTCAAACAAACCTACATGGGAATTTTTCCTAATGTCAGCAGTGCCATGAATGCCGTTTTTAAATCACTTGCCAGTGGAGCGAACCCTGTTGCTATGGAATTTTTAGATGCACTTGTCATTAAAGCGTTACGAGAAAAATTCAAACTTGATTTACCCAGTGACGCAGGGGCTATTTTAGTAGGTGATGTCGATGGCAGTTCCCAAGAAGAAGTTACTTCTCAATTAGAGACTCTCAAAGCGTCATTTGCTCAAAATGGTTCAAGCGATTTTATAATTGCAAAAGACAATGAAGAAGCCAATCAACTTTGGTTTGCAAGACGAAATGCCTCACCCGCAGTGACCATTTACGGGACTAAAAAACTCAATGAAGACATTTCCGTTCCAAGAAGCCGACTGCCTGAAGCCTTGGAGGGTATCTATAAAATTGGTGAGAAATATGGGTTTAATGTTCCTTGTTTTGGTCATGCAGGCGATGGAAATATCCATGTTAATGTTATGGTAAAAGACAAAAACAATGAAAAAGAGATGGAAGATGGTCACAAAGCCATTGAAGAGATTTTCCAATTCGTAGTGGACTTAGAAGGTACATTAAGTGGAGAACATGGCATTGGCTTATCAAAAGCACCTTTTATGCATATTGCATTTACAAATGCAGAAATGGAACTCTTTAGAAGTATCAAAAAAGCCTTTGACCCCAATAATATTTTAAATCCTTTTAAAATGGGTTTATAAGATATGAATCGGGAGGAAATTGTTCAAAAGCCTCTGAAAAAGCTTATTGATGGGCTGGATTCGTTTTTCAACGACGACACCACCTATTATGCCGCCAGTTTGAGCTTTTTTACAATTTTCGCCATTTTGCCCATCGTTGCACTGATTATCTCCGTGATTTCAAACTTACCTCAATTTGAAGACTACATAGAATTTTTTATCCAATACATAGTAGAAATGCTCAATCCCACTCACTCCAAACAATTTGTAACACAAATTATGGGTTTTATTGCCAATTCAAATAAATTGGGTTACCTTGGAACCATATATATGTTGTTTGTTTTTACCATGTTTTTTAAAGATTATGAGTACATTGTCAATAAAATTCATAAAGCCAAACGAAAATCACTTTATGCTTCATTCTTCTTTTATTTAAGTATGATGCTCGTAATACCCATCATTTTTGCAATTTACCTACTCACTATTTCTTTGTTCGATAACACCCTATTTGATTATTTAATTACATTTCTCTACGCATGGATTATATTCTTTTTTCTTTTTAAATTAACCGTCAATAAAACCATTGATAACAAAGCAGCTTTTATCTCCTCGTTGTTAACGCTTATTGCGTTAAGTGTAACCAAAAACCTATTTGTCTATTATGTTCTGTACAACAAAACCTACACGACATTATACGGCTCTCTCGCCACCCTACTCTTTTTCTTTTTATGGATATATATATCATGGATTATTTACTTATACGGCATTAAGTTATGCCACAAATTAAATTTAAAATGGACAAAAAAAGAAGAAACTGTTTAGTTTTACCACGCTCCATCTAAATATATTTTGTGACTCTTTCTAAATTATCATAAGTGTACTCTTTTAAAATATGTTGATTCTCTTTAAAAATATTCTCTTTGACTATATTTGAGTTACTGTCATATTGTGTTTCTTGTGAATATAAAGCAGTGTTATTGAGGGCATAAAGACCGTTCAAAATTCTGTGTCAATCGGGTAAAATAACAAATACCCAAGGAAAGACATATGAAAATAGAAGTAGATGTAGCACAGTTTGCTAAAGATATTGAAGCAGGCAAAGGTATCGGTGGTGCAGATGGTGCACTAAGTTTTTTAATAAAACAACTTACAGAGGCTGCACTCGCAGCTGAGATAGATTCGCATCTTGCCCAAGATTGGAGTCATAATAGAAAAAATGGCTATAGCTCAAAGACTATGAAGAGTGATCAGGGAACATTTGAACTTGATGTTCCAAGAGACCGTAACGGAAGCTTTGAGCCTGAAATTGTCAAGAAAAACCAAACTACCATGAGTGATGAGATTGAAAAAAAGATTCTCTCACTCTATGCTTTAGGTAACAGCTATTCTCAAATAGCCAAACATATTGAAGATATTTACTGTGTAGGCTTTTCTAAAGCGACAATAAGCGCCGTAACAGACAAGATAATACCCATGCTTCAAGAGTGGAGAGTTCGTCCACTAGAAGCGGTGTATCCTTTTATTTTTTTAGATGCCATTCATTATAAAGTTAAAGAAGAGGGGCGTTATATTTCCAAAGCTTTTTATACCGTACTTGGAGTACGCGTTGATGGTAAAAAAGAGGTACTAGGACTTTATTTAAATGAAAGTGAAGGTGCTAAGTTTTGGTTGCAAGTACTTACTGATTTACAGAACCGTGGAGTAAAAGATATTCTTATTACTTCAGTTGATGGATTAAAAGGTTTTCCAGAAGCCATCAACTCTGTATTTCCAAATACACAAGTGCAACTTTGTATAGTACACCAAATACGCAATAGTTTTAAATATGTAGGTTCTACGAATCAAAAACAGTTTGCAACCCAGAGCGAACAACTTGTTGTGAGAAAAGAACTTAAAGCTGTTTATCAAGCTTTTAGCAAAGAAGAAGCAGAATTTGAGCTTGATAAATTAGAAGAAAAATGGGGTAAGAAATATCCTATAGTTTTTACTTCTTGGAGAAATAAGTGGGATAATTTATCCATCTACTTTCAATATCCAGAAGATATTCGTAGAGTCATTTATACTACTAATATTATTGAATCCGTTCATCGCCAATTTAGAATGCTTACTAAGACAAAAGGAGCATTTCCAAACGATGAAAGCTTGTTAAAACTGCTCTTTATGGGAATCCAGAATGCCCAGCAAAAATGGACTATGCCCATACGAAACTGGAGTTTAACAATCTCTCAACTAGCCATCCACTTTGAGAGACGGCTTGATGATGCTTTAAATTTATGATACAATTTTAGGAATTATCTGATGCTGACACAGAATATTGAACACTACCGAAAAAAAAGCCTCTACCAAAGCTATCGTAGAGGATAGGTTAGGTAAAGGCTTGTGTAGTATGTAAAAAACTCAAAGC
>JBAYZM010000267.1:0-3324 GCA_041672515.1 Arcobacteraceae bacterium | reverse complement strand
TTTGAAGCTCCTTAATGGTCTCTTGTGCACCTGGCATAGGAGGCAATGACGCACAAATATCTACGGCTTTTTGATACGATAAGCCTTTAAGCAGTCCTACTCGTGTGGTTAAACTCTCAAAAAAATCCAGACGTCCCGACATGGCTTCTTCGGTAATTTTCATCACTTGTTCTTTAATGCCCAGTTCTTGTGCTAAAAAATCAATTGTTTCTCCATCCATTAAGGTTGAATCAAAATCGAACACGGCTAATTTCATTATAAATCCTATGTTAAATATTTAAAGGCTATAATTATAGCCAAAATACTTTAAGGATTCTTTTTTAATGTTTGACGCACTCATGACCAAATTAAAAAGCAGCAACTATTTGACTTTGGAAACAACACCCCAACATGAACCCACGCTGGATACGATTATTGAAAAAATCAAAGCCTTGGATTTGGCTTCTAAAGTCGATGGTTTTTCTGCAACCGATAATCCTTTAGCCAAACTCAAATACAGTTCACTTTTTGCAGCATTAAAACTGCAAATGGCGTTTGATAAACCCGTAATTGCCACCATGACCATGCGAGACAGAAATAAAATTGCCTTACAATCGGATTTATTGGGTGCCAATGATTTTGATATTCGTACCATTTTATGTCTTACAGGTGATCCTGCTAAAATGAGCGACCAACCCAACACAAAAGGGGTGTTTGAAAGCAATTCAACTTTGCTTTTAAAGATGATTAAATCGTTTAATCACGGTATGGATTTAGCAGGACGTCCGTTTAAAATTCAACCCAAAGAGATTTACCCTTTTGCTGTAACCAATTCGTATGCGAAAAGTTTTAAATCCTTGGAAAAAAAGATGCAAAAAAAGATTCAAGAAGGGGCATTGGGTTTAATTTCTCAACCCATTTATGATGTAGAAAATGCCAAAATATTGCTTGAAACTTTTGAAAATGCCAAAAATGATGTAAGTTCTCACAAACAAGAGGCAGAACTTATTTTTGGAATTTTCCCTATTATAAAACTGCGAACCGCACTTTTTTTATCTGCGCAAGTTCCGGGCATTCATGTTCCCCAATATTGGATAGATGCCTTAGAAAAAGCCAATCAAAAAAGCGAAGAAGAGGAGCGAAAAGTCGGCTTAGAGTTAAATCATAAACTTTTTGCAGAGATTAAAAAGTTCCATCCTAAAATTCATTTAATGACGGCAAATAACTTTGAACTCGCCAATGAGTTAATCAGCAATGGCTGAAAAATATGCTTCGATTGATGTGGGGTTAAAACGCATTGGTGTGGCACTTTGTTTGCATGAAAATATCGTGACTCCACAAGAGGCAATTTTGCGTAAAAACAGAAACCAAGCCGCCAATGACGTGAATATCTTTTTAAAAGAGTGGGAAATTACCAAATTAATTGTCGGATTTCCCAGTTCTAGTGAAGATACGCAAAACCGAATCAAACATTTTGTGAATTTATTGGAGTTAAAAATCCCTTATGAATTTCAAGAAGAGAATATGAGTTCCATAGAAGCCGAAGAGATGATGAAAGGTGAAATCAAATATAAAAGAGATGGGCGTATTGATTCATTGGCGGCAAAAATTATTTTAGAACGATACCTTTTGAAGAAGTGAGTAGTGAAAAGTGAGAAGTAAGTAGAAAATTCACCATTTACTACTTACTCAAAATAACTGCCGCAACAGCAAATCCTCCATCGTGCGTAATACTTACACTGGCTTTTTTTATCTTAAACTTTTTTTTGAGTTTTTTTGTCAGTTTGATTTTTGGAGCATTTTTTTTTGTTTTAGAAAGAGTGATGTCGTGAAATCCACATGTTTTTCCAATGCCACAGCCCAACGCTTTACTAACTGCCTCTTTAGCTGCCCAAAATCCAGCAGCGGTTTGTGGGGATTTAACGAGTAAAATCTCCTCTTCATTTAAAAATCGCGCCAACGCTTTGTGCGGGAATTTCTCCATGAGTTTTTCAATTCTTTGAATACTTACAATGTCTATGCCTATCATTTTAAACCTATGTTGTGTATAATCTTTTTTATGAAACTGTTTATTAAAAAAATATTATACCTTATCATTATGCTGTTTATTATTAGCCTTATCTCATTTGTGGCGATTAATTTAGCGCCCAACTCTTTTTTTGCCAGTGGAGAACTTAATCCCAATATTACACAAGAATCCATTGATCATTTAAAAGCCATTTATGGTTTGGACAAACCCTTGTATGTGCAATATTTTTCTTGGGTTTTGGCGATGTTACATCTTGATTTTGGAATCTCTTTTGCCAGTGGACAAATGGTAAAAACAGAAATATTAGACCGTATTCCTATTACGTTAACCATAAATATCATCAGTATGGTTTTGGTTTTTATTATCTCTTTGTATTTAGGGATAAAATCAGCACTCAATACCAACAGCTTTTTTGATAAATTTACCAGTCAACTCTCTCTTTTGAGTTTTTCCATGCCTTCATTTTATTTGGCACTGTTATTGGTGCTGGTTTTTTCAATTTACTTAGAGCTTTTACCCATTGCGGGGTTACATTCCCTTGCCAATGCCACGGGTTTTGAGTACTATTTGGATACTGCGTGGCATTTGATTTTACCCATAAGTATCATTACATTTGGAGGCATTGGCAGTTTAACGTTGTATATTCGTTCATTGACCATTGAAATTTTAAAAAGCGATTATATTTTCTTTGCCAAAGCCAGAGGGTTAAGCCAAAGAGAAATTTTACGTTATTACATTTTGCCCAATTTGTATCCACCTGTTATTACGCTTTTAGGCTTATCGTTGCCTGGGATTATTGGAGGAAGTGTGATTTTAGAATCGATTTTTTCCATTGATGGTATGGGTTTATTATTTTACCAAAGTGCACTGAGCCACGATTATCCAGTGATTATGGGCATACTTATTATTGGGGCTTTTTTAACACTTCTTGGAAATATGCTTGCTGATGTTATCTTGCTAAAACTTAATCCCAATATGAGTTAAAAAAAGTTTTTTATAAATTTTTTTTAATAAGAGTTTAGCTAGAATAAAAATCAAAAATAAGGCTAAACATGCAACACTTAATTACGACTTCAGACTTCTCAAAAGAGGAAATTATCGAACTTTTTGAAGATGCAAAAATGTTCAAAGATTTAAAATCAAATCTTTTTTTACAAGGTAAAATTGTTGTGAATTTGTTTTTTGAAAATTCTACACGAACACGAAGTGCCTTTGAAATAGCCGCCAAACGTTTGGGAGCTCAAGTAATCTCTTTGGATGTGGGGCAAAGTTCACGAAGTAAAGGTGAAACCATTTTTGATACCATTGCCAATATA
>JBAYZM010000266.1:0-3358 GCA_041672515.1 Arcobacteraceae bacterium | reverse complement strand
AATATGCTCCCAGCATATTTCTATGTTCAAACAGTTGCAACTCTTTTGCCTGCAAGCAGGATTGACATCCGAAAAGATAAACCAAACACTCAGCTTCTGTAGATGTTGGAATAGTGGGATAAGGACATTTTCATTTTTGATTTTCTAAGATTATAACTTCAACTTAATCGAATTTACAAAAGATAGTTTGAACTATAGGGATTTACCTCTGCGTTTGATGAAGCTAAGATTTTAGGATCTGCTCCTTCATCAACTTAGCAGTCTTTTTTGAGACCAAAAAGTAAGAAAGCGGAAACCTTTAGGTTTTCAAGAGAATAATGAACTTAATTATGTTTGTGCTACTATTGTAGATAAAAATTTAGGAGAAACTTATGGGATGGAAAGGAAATTTAAGAACATTTAGTGCCACAATGAATAGAATTGATAGAGAATCAAAACGTAAACAAAGAGAATTAGATAAACGTTATAAATTAAGAGAGAAAATGGAAGAACTTGCACAAGCCCAATATGATGTTGAAGTATTTGAAAACTAAACATCAGGATTTAAAGCAGTAGAAAGAATAATATTTAACAAAATTAAATAGTTCTGTATTTTTGCTTACTCCCATCATTCAAAAATACAATAAAAAACGTCCCAAAGTCTTTCTCTCTTTCACCTTGACTTATAGGCGGTATTCGCCTATAATAATAAAAAATTAATTTGAGTAAAACAATGACCCAACAACAAATGAGCAAATTACTTGATATCCCTGAACGAACTCTTAGAGATTGGAAAGGTGGAAGAAATCGACTTTATACATTACTTGAAAATTTAGAATATGAAGAGGCAAAAAATAAAATTAATGCCGTGGATATAAATGATACCATTGAGTTTGAACCATCCCATTATTCTATTAATATGTTTTGGCAAAATAATCAAACCAGTCAGCAAAAAGTTTATGCCATTATTTCAAACTATCTATCAACTATCAACACGAATGATATAAAAAAATTGTGTGCTCAGTTTGGTAAAAATATGGTCAAATCAGTATTAAACGATAAATATAAAAAAATGTATGCCCAAGGCTATATTTCAACAAGTGGTATAGACATACCTTTAAATGGGAAATACAATCAAAATCCTATTTTTAAACAACTCTTAGGAATCATCAATGACTTCTAATGTTATAAAAACATTGGATAAAATAAAAGATTTATCCATATTCCAAGATGAGCTTTATTTTGTTGGTGGTACGGCACTTTCATACTTTATCAATCATCGAATTTCTGAAGATATTGATATAATAAGCCCAAATACATTGGATTACAGAAAAATCGTGCCAACCTTAATTGCGTTAGGAGCTAAAAAAATTGAAGATGAAAATACAACCGCATTAAGGCTTGCAGGATTATTTCCAGAGGAATATATCCTCAAATTTATTTTAGAGGGTGTCAAAATAGAGTTCTTTCAAGCCAATCGTCCTATTCAAAAAAAGATTCTACAAAAGTTAAATTATCAAAACTATAAGAATTCAAATTTAAAAATTTTAGATTTAAAATCAATTGCAAAATTAAAAGTGATTGCTTTATTACAAAGAGAAAAATCAAGAGATTTATTTGATTTTTATTCTATTTTAGAGAATAATATATTAGCATTTGATGAAATTTTATCTGTATGTTCTGAGCTTAAAAATATCACTTCAAAAATGGAACTTCTTGATTTCTTAATAGAAAAGAAAGAAGCCAAAGACGATGAAAGTGTTTATTTAAATGAAAATGAGAAAGTTAATTTATCATTTATTGAAATTAAAGAAAGAACACTATTGGCACTAAAAAATTTCTCTAAACAATTCTAAAAAAATGGCTTTTTTACTCTACATCCACATCCCAAATAACACTCACCCCATACTCTTGATTCAGCGTTATATATTTTTGATACGTCACTTTCTCTTTATACTTCTTTGAATGAAACGTCACCACCACATCCTCACCTTCTAGCAATGCTTTGACTTCACGCTGTTTTAAATACTTGCCGTATTTTCGTAGGCTATTTTGCCAAATTCTAAAATCGCAACTTGACTCGGGGGTGAGTTCAAAAAGTTCACCATCTTCCGTTTTCCACTTGGCATTACTGCACGCATAGAGTTCTACTTTTTTGCCGTTGATCTCTTTTTTGCGTACTTCTATTTGCCCGTTTTCACAATAGGGGCATTTGCCTAAAATCAATTGTATGCCTTAAAGTGGTGTTTGTTGCTGTTTACAAAGAAGAAAATGGCAACTAAACAAACCACAAAAAGTATCATGGTGCTGTTCCAACCAAAATGTTCGTAGATAATGGAAGGAATAATGGAACCCAAGGTACCACCGATGTAATAAAAGGTCAGATACATTCCCGAAGTTAAGGCTTTTTGCGACTCTTTCATGGAGTTGGCTAACCTTGTAGAGACCGTATGTACGGTGAACATTCCAAAACACAACACAAACACCGTGCCAAAAATAAACCAAATGTTAGGATTTAAAAATAAAATCGCTGAAAGTGCCAAGATGAACACTCCAAACACAATGGTTCGTAACTCTTTTTTAAAAAGGTGAATGATTTTATGAATCAATAAAGAGACCGCAATTCCTACGCCATAGCCCAAATACAACAAGCCAATATGTGTTTCTGTTACATCAGAAAAAAGCTCTTTAATACGAAACGGTAAAATATTCAACACCCCTGCAAACACAAAAAAGACCGTAAACATCAGCAAATAAATCACCACAAAACGTTTGTCTTTTAAAATCAACAAGGCATCGCCAACTTTGGCTTTGGTGAGTTTGGCTTCTCCTTCAAATTGGAGTTTAAAAATAAAATATAATCCCACCAATAACGCAACTGAAAGTGAAAAAAAGACATATCGCCACCCAAGTTCTGTGGCAATAAATCCCGACATGACTCGCCCTATAAGTCCTCCAAAGACGGTGGAAGCGACATAAAACGACATATTGCGTTTGGTATTTTCTTTGTCCGATGCCAAAATACTCATGCACGCCGTTAAAATAGCAGGAATAACCAATGCTTCACAAATTCGCAAAAATAAAAACTGTTCATAACTGTTAGAAAAACCTAAGAAGATATTGGTAATACTTAGAATTACTGAAGCGACTATAAGAACTTTTTTAGCATTGACTCTCTCTAAAATATAGCCATAAATAATGGGCGCAATGGCTAAAAAAAGCATAATCACCGCGGTAAAAAAAGAGGCTTGTGTAACAGAAATGGCAAACTCTTTTGCAAGCAACGGTTGCAAGGGTTGCGTGGCGTACATGACTGAGAGTAAAATAATAATCGTATAAAGGACGATAAAAAAGTCAACTTTTTTCATCGCTAAAATTT
>JBAYZM010000265.1:0-3363 GCA_041672515.1 Arcobacteraceae bacterium | reverse complement strand
ACACTTTAGCAAAGGATTTTAATGTTTAAAACTCTCTTTCTTAGCCTTTTTTTGGGCGCTTCTTTATGGGCAGGCGGTTCATTTAATATGGGCGATAAAATAGGCAACTTTTCACTGCTTAATCAGTTTGATGAAAAACAAACGGTGGATACTTCGGTTCAAACCATACTGGTTTCTTTTGAAAAAGATACGGGTGCAGATATTAATGAATTCTTATCGCACCAAAAAAGTGATTTCTTACAAAAAAATCAGGCAGTTTTTATTGCCAATATTTCAGGAATGCCTATGGTTATTACCAAAATGTTTGCTTTACCCAAAATGAGAAACTATAAACATCCTATTTTACTCATTTACGATGAAAACGATACCAGATTTAAAGCGCAAGAAGGAAAATCAACGCTTTATACTCTTAAAAATGGGGCTATTCAAAGTATCGAGTTTATTACCAAAGACGATTTAAAAACGATTTTTAAAAACAATTAACATGCAACTGCCAAATCCTCAAAGTGTTGAACTCAAAGTCATCAATCCTGCTTTAACTGGATTAAAGATTCTTCACTTGAGTGATTTGCATATTCATCAAAAAATGCCCTTAAGTTTTATTGCCAAACTCGTTGAGATTTGCCAAAGTTTGGAGTATGATTTTATGGTTATTACGGGGGATATTATTGATTGTAAACCTCAATATATCACTCAACAACTGGCAAAACTCAATGAACTGGAAAAAGTTTTTTATATCAGTGGCAATCACGATTTGTTTTATGGTATAAAGCCGTTAAACGCGCTCTTGTATAACTTTACTTTTTTAGATAATAGCCATACTTTTATAGAGTTTAATCATCAAAAAATTACTCTTGTAGGTATTGGTGACCGATTTTCTCGTTTTTTTAATGTCAAAAGAGATGAAAAAAAAACACTCAACACATTACTGAACTTTCCCAATCCTATTTTACTCGCACACCAACCCAAAGATTATACTTTGGCTGTAAAAACCAATACGGCACTTTTTTTATGTGGACACACGCATGGCGGTCAAATTTTCCCTTTTCATTATGTGGTTAAATGGTTTCAACCTTTTTTAGCCGGTTCCTTTTACCAACAAAATACCGCCATTTATGTCAATAAAGGGTTAGGCACATGGGGCATTCCCTTTCGCTACAAAGCAAGCAGTGAAATTACGCTACTCAAACTTAGCACCCCATAATATTCATACAATATTCATATTTTTTAACTATAATTTGGTATTACTACGAAGCAAAAGGTTAATATGAAAATCTTACTCATTGAAGATGATGAAAAAATCGTAAACTTTTTAAAACGAGGCTTAGAAGAGGAGTCGTACAGTGTGGATTACTCTTTAAATGGCGACGAAGGATTTTATATGGCAAGTATCCATACGTATGATCTGATTTTATTGGACATTATGCTGCCCCTTAAAGATGGCATTAGCGTTTGTAAAGAGTTACGTCAAGCCCATATTCACACGCCCGTTATCATGCTCACCGCCAAAGATACCACCGAAGATAAAATCAAAGGGCTTGACATTGGTGCCAATGATTATTTGGCAAAACCTTTTTCATTTGCCGAACTCTTGGCTCGTATTCGTGTGCAATTAAGAGCCAAAGAGAGTTTTTCTACGACGCTTTGTATTGGCGATTTAGAATTGGATTTACTCAAAAAAACTGCTAAAAGAGGCAAAGATACCATTGTTTTAACCGCCAAAGAGTTTTCCCTTTTGGAGTATTTAATTAAAAACAAAGATCGTGTTTTATCGGAGAGTATTATCAGTGAAAATCTGAGCAACATGGACGATGAAACCATGAGCAATTTGGTCAATGTCTATATTTATCGATTACGCAATAAAATTGATAAACCGTATGAAAAAAAGCTCATACATACCGTACGGGGATTGGGGTTTAAAATCAGCGATGAATAAATTTTCTATCAAACAAAAACTGCTTCTGTATAACATCGTTATCCAATGTCTGATTTTAATTATTTTTTCTTTTTCTATTTATAAAATACTCGAAATTTCAACGCTTGATAAGATTGAATCAACACTTAAAGTCATTGTTTTAGATGTCGTTGATGACATAATAGAGCACCAAAATGAATTAAGTACTCGAGTTTATGACGAAGAAAAAGAGTACAAATTTGAACCTTTGTACATTCGACTTTTAAAGTTAGAACCCACTTTAAAAGCCATCAATCAAACTCCCGATTTCCCCGATGACATAGCGTGGGATGTTAATCATTTACACAAACTTAAAAAAGATACGATTGATTTTGAAAACAGCACCTCTTATATTTTAAGCCGAATCAAAATAACCATTCACAATGAACTGTATATTGTTGAGGTTGCTACCAATAATACATTTTTAAATACAGCGATGGAAAACTTATTTTATATTTTACTGTTTATTGTGCCTATTATTTTGATTTTTTCCATTATTGGCGGCTATTTTTTAATTTCTAAATCTTTTTTACCCATTGAAATGATGTTAAAAAATCTCAAAAATATCACCGCATTTAATCTTTCAAAGCGATTACCCACGCTTAACACTCACGATGAAATCGACATACTCTCAAGTGAAATCAATAATTTACTCACGCGTCTTGAAATTTCATTTGAGAAAATATCTCAATTTAGCAGCGATGCTTCACATGAACTCAAAACCCCTTTAACGATTATTCGAGGGGAAATTGAAGTGGCTTTACGAAAAACTCGATCAAGTAAAGAGTACGAACAAACGTTACACAGTTGTTTAGATGAGGTTTTAGTCATTCAACAAAGCATCGATGATTTACTTTTTTTAGCCAAAAATGAAAGCGATTTTACGCACACGTTTGAACCCTTCTACAGCGATGAAATCACGTTAGAATCGATTAAAGAGTTGGAAAGTTTTGCCTTAATAAAACACATTACTCTGGAGAGTCAAATTCAAGAGAGCGCTCTATTAAAAGGACATTCTCCTTTACTTAAAATTGCTTTGAAAAATATCATCAAAAATGCCATCACATTCAGTCATGAAAATCAAAAAGTCATTATAAAAACTTATTACCATAACAACACTTTTTGTTTCAGCATTGAAGATTTTGGCATAGGTATTGCCAAAAGTGAACACCAAAAAATATTTGAAAAGTTTTACCGTACCGATAAAAGTCGAAACAAAGAATCAGGAGGGACAGGATTGGGTATGGCAATTGTGGAAAAAATCATTCAACTGCACCAAGGGAAGATTCATTTAACAAGTGAAGAGAACCAAGGTACAACGGTTATTTTAGAGTTTGAAAGTTTTGAAAGGATTGAAGATGAATATTAAAAAAGTCGTTAAATTAAGTTTTATCGTTATTGCCGTGTTG
>JBAYZM010000264.1:0-3367 GCA_041672515.1 Arcobacteraceae bacterium | reverse complement strand
TCGTTTAACTGTTTCCCATAGGTCTTTAAAAGCTGCTTTTGGCATGTCCGGATGTCGTACGACATTGTGGGGTTTTCCAATAAGTTCTTCCACACTGTATTCAGCAACTTCACAAAAACCATCATTGGCAAAAGTAATAATTCCTTTAACATCGGTTTCACTGACTAAAAAAGCGTCATCTTTTAAAATTGTTTCTTTGCTCATTTGGAATTCCTAGTTAAATTTTTTGTTCGTTGCATCACTGACCAATCGATGTGCCATGGCATCAACTTCATTGGCTATTTTACTTACATTGTTGGCTTCACTCGCATTTTCTTGTGTCACTTTATCGAGCATTGAAACGGCATCATTGATTTGTTCAATTCCCTGCATCTGTTCTTTTGAAGCAGAAGAGACATCTTCAATAATATGAATGGTTTCTGAAATATGGGTATTGAGTTTTTTATACCCTTCAATCATCTCAGCAGAAATATTTTTACCTTCATTGGCTTTAGAATTAGCATCTTCAACAAGTTTTTTAATCTCTTTAGCCGCATCAGCACTTCGTGTTGCCAAATTTCGCACTTCAGCTGCAACAACCGCAAACCCTTTTCCGGATTCTCCGGCAGTAGCTGCTTCAACAGCAGCATTCAGTGAGAGAATATTGGTTTGGAAAGCAATTTGGTCAATAACATTAATGGCTTCGTTAATCGCCGTTACTTTTTGATTGATCTCTTCCATAGAAGAAGCTGTTTTTGAAGCCAGTTTTTCACCTTCTGTAACAGAATTTTTAACCGTTTGCCCCAATTGTGCCATTTTACTTGAATTGCTTGCATTGTTTCGCGTGATACTGGTAATCTCTTCAACGGCTGCGGCTGTTTCTTCTAAGGAAGCGGCTTGTTCATTGGCTTTGGCAGATAAATTATTCATAGAAGCATTCATATTGTTGGAATTATTTTGTAATTGTCTTCCATTTTCTAAATTAGATTTAGCTGTACTGCTTAATGCATCACCTAATGTATTAATCGAAGTCATAACGGCAAGCATTCGAGCTTTAAGCGTAGGTTCAATGGCCAATTTAGGTCGGTAATCTTCATTGGCATAGGAATTGAGTGTATTTTCGAGTTTGATCATTTTATCTTCAAGAGCATCGAGCATTTCATTGAGAGTTTTTTTAAGCGTAGAAACCATCGGATTGGTTGTATCTGATTTTACACGACATTTGAAAATACCTTGCTTTACTTTATCGGCGGTTAAAACAATCTCTCCAATGACGTTAATATCCGATTTAATCGCACTGTCCGTTTGTTTTATTTGTTCATTCCATTTGGCAAACATCGCATCGACATTTGAATTGCCTGTTTTTTCTATAAACTCAAATCGATTTTGTTTATATTGTGTAAATTTGATATATTGTTGGAAATACTCATCAATTATTCGTAATTCATTTTTTGATACAGAACCAAACATATATTAATCCTTATTAATCTTAATTTGGGTCATTGTATAAAATATAACCTTAAAATAGCTTAAAATAGTATAACCTATTTAATTATTTATACCATGATTTAAATAAAAATACAAAATAATTTGCTAGAATTCGGAATGGAAAAAATAATATGTCAAAAATGTAGTTACTATTTCGTTACGTGGGAACCTCATCGTCCTCATGGCTGTAAAGCGTATAATTTTAAATCAAAAATTTTACCCAGTATGATTGTAAAGCAAAACAGCGGTTTTCCTTGCGGTTTTTATAATCCAAAACAAAGTAAATAAATTGTAAAATTGAGGCTCAAACATAAGGTATTGAATGGACTTATCAAAAAATATAACAAAAGAATCTTTGGATGAAATTAAACGATTAGTACGTTTAGCAGACAAAAATATTATTATGTCAAGTACCAATAAAGAGGGGATAATTACTTCTGTCTCACAAGCTTTTTGCGATAGTTGTGGGTATACAAAAGAAGAACTTATTGGACAATCCCATACACTTATTAAAGATCCCAATACTCCTCATTTTATTTTTGAAGATATGTGGGAAACCATACAAAATGGACAATCGTGGCGAGGTGAAATTAAAAATCTCAAAAAAAATGGAATGCCTTATTGGGTGTATACGACCATTGAACCTTGTTTTGATACCCAACAAAATATTATTGGATTTAATGCCGTTTATGAAGATATTACCAGTAAAAAAGAGCTTTTAGAACTCCAATGTGTTGTGGTTGAACAATCCAAATCAGCCACTATGGGTGAGCTTATTTCATTAATAGCGCACCAATGGAAACAACCGTTACAAACACTTTCGATTTTGGTACAAAAAATATCCATTACAAAGATGCTTGAAGGGGAGTTAACCGATGCATTTATTGAGAAATTAACCAAAGATGCCTCTTTGCAATTGGAGTATATGGGGCAAACCATTGATGATTTCAGAGACTTTTTAAAACCTGAAAAATCACAACAGAGTATCAACACTTCTGAAGTCGTACAAAAAGTAGAAGATTTTCTCAGCTACATGTTTAAAGTTGACAGTATTGCTTTTAAAACAGAGATTAAGAGTGATGTTAGGTTGAAATTGTATCTCAATGATGTGGTTCAAGTTTTAATAAATATTATTAAAAATGCCCGTGATGCAATGTTGGAGAAAAATATTGCCAATCGTGAAATTACGGTCTGTTTGGATGGTAATGACAGCCATGCTATTATTACCATTCAAGACAACGCGGGAGGAATCCCTGAAGCCATTATTGGGCAAATATTTGGACGATATTTTTCAACAAAAAAGAGTGACGCAGGAACGGGTTTAGGGCTTTATATGAGTAAAAAAATCATTGAAGAACACTCTTTGGGAAGGCTTTGCGTACAAAATAAAAATGATGGTGCTTTGTTTACCATAGAATTACCACTAAATTAGGAGATAAAATTGTTATATAAAGAGTTAAAAGATGTTGTAAAAACCTTGGGGTTTATGACAATTGAGGATTTTGCAAAATACATAGGTGTGACCCCTAATGATGTTTTAGAGTGGGAATCTAAAGATGAAATTCCTTATACGGTCTCTTTAATTGTGCATCTTTTAAAAGGGGATAAAAATATTCCCAATAATGTGTTGGATAATTTAATTGAAGAGTGTTTGCCTTTGGCTTCATTGCTTGAAGAGGCATCGAGTTTTCCTCATAAACTTGAAGAGATGTTTTTACTACAAAAAGAGTTAAATGATTCAACCAACGGTAAAAATTGGGAGCTGGGAATCAATCAATTTGGCAAAGAGATTAATTGGTTACGATGCATTCATATGGAAGTGGCTGAACTCATTGATTCGACGCCATGGAAGCATTGGAAAAATATTAATGCCAATCCGGATATGAACAATATTCACGTA
>JBAYZM010000263.1:0-3383 GCA_041672515.1 Arcobacteraceae bacterium | reverse complement strand
AATATCTTTTTTCACGGTTAATCCAGCTAAAAAACGAATGGCTAAATTGGCTTGCAAAGAAGCAATGTGCATCACAATAGGACACGCAATTCCATTGGGTTTTCGATCATTGATTTTAAAGACCGCTTCATACGAAGCATTTTCAAAAAAGCACACTTGCCCATGAAACTCTTCAACGCTTCCATAAATCCAAGGTTGGCTTTTTTTCATACAGTATTCATTAATCGCTGCTCGTGTGGGCAAATTATCGGTTGCATCAATGATTAAGTCAAACTCCAAGTTTCGTTTAGTAAAATCATCAAATCCCTCTGTATAAGCAGTTATTTTTGTAAATGGACATCGTGACTCAATGAGTTCTTTTAAAACTTCCGCTTTATATTTCCCATCATCGCCTACTTTAAACCCAATTTGTCGGTGAATATTATGAACTCCCACTTCATCGAAATCCACAAAGGCAAACTCCCCTATTCCACTAGCACCCAAGGCAATCGCCAAAGAACATCCCAAACCACCACTTCCTATGATAGCCACTTTTTTAGCTTTTAAAGAGTCTTGTGTCTCTTGTCCCCAAAGTTTTATTTGCCGATTAAAAAATTCATTTGCATCTATCACAGTTAATCCTTATTAAATAAGTAAAGTTTATTTTTATTATTGTATGGTGTAATAATAGCAGATTTTCTTTAAATTTCTTTGACATTTGTCAAAGAAATCTTGAGTGATTTTGTTTGGTTTAATTGTACTGTGGTTTTATATCCGCTACGAGTAAATCTTCATTTACAACTGCATATTCACTGCTGTTAATTGCCATACTATTTTGTGTCCCCATATCATCATAAAATTTTTCTACAAAAGTTACAATTTTATTCAAAACTCTTGGTATGATTTTTTGTCTTTCCAAAAGTTTTGGTTTTACTTTTAGTGTATTTACTATCTCATCTTTTAAAGGAACTCTTTGTTCATAAATATATTTATCTACAACTTTACGCACTTCTTTACAATCAAGATTTTCTTCATTACACAACTCTTTATAAGCTTTGTCTTTTTGTTCTTCCCAAAACTTATCAAATTCATCTTCAATATCATCTTCATTGATTGAATAAAGGTTTTCATTGATAAATTTCTCAATAAGTTCTTTTTTACTTCTTAGTTGGGGATTATTTGTCAAAATATTTGAGATATTATCTCGTTGTCTTTGTTTTTCATCTTCTGTTGAGTCTTTGTATTTTGCCAATAGTTTTAAAATATATGCCACATTTATCTCATCTTTATGAATAAGTTCAAGTTCAAAATCCACATCTTCAAGAATTGATACTTTTTCACTTCCTTGAGTTCTTTCACTTTTTATTTTCTCATACATATCAAGATATTTTGATTTATAGTCTTCAAACATCTGTTCACTCATAGACAAATCAGACCATTTAAAATCACTAAATCCTTCTAAGATATTTTTTAACCTCATCAATTCCCTAAATGCTTTGATAAATTCCAATTTATCATCTTCGCTTATTAATCTATCTACACTACTAACACTTGGAACTATTTTTATAAGAATTATAAAAGCTTCGTTGAACTTAATAACATACTCTTCATAAGGCTCCATAAGTATTACATCTCGTTCTTCTTCTTTTGAAAAAAGTGCGATAGCATCATCGGTGGCTTTTTTGATATTTCTAAAACAAACAATATTCCCTTGTGATTTTCTTTCATCAAGTATTCTATTTGTTCGTGAAAAGGCTTGAATAAGTCCATGATATTTTAAGCTTTTATCCACATACAAAGTATTGAGTCTTTTACTATCAAATCCCGTTAAAAACATATTTACCACAAGAAGTAAATCCACTTCACCTTTTTTTACTCTTTTTGATAATTCATTGTAGTAGTTATAAAAAGTCTTACTGTCTTTTGTACTGTATTTTGTCCCAAATATCTTATTATAATCAGCTATATACTCATCAAGTTTTTCACGACTGTGTTTATTGATATGCTCTTCATCAATATGAGCTCCATCTGATTCATACAAACCATTTGCATCTTTATCATCTTCATTTGCACTGTATGAGAATATTGTTGCTATTTTTAGATTGTGTTCTTTACTTCTAAATGTTTCATAATATTTTGTAAGCATTTCTACACTACTCACCGTCATCATTGCTGTAAAATCTTTACTATGCGTTTTTCTTCCATGATTAGCGATAATATAATCTACTATTTTTTCAATTCTATCTTCACTTTGTAGTAATTCTTCCCTATCTATATCTTCTACTTCAATATCAATATTTGTAGCACTTCCCTCTTTCTCTTTATATCTTCCTATATACTCAACTGAGAACTTCAAGACATTATCATCATTGATTGCATCTGTTATCACATATCTATGAAGTCTATCATCAAAAAGGTCTGCGGTGGTTCTTTTGCCCAGTTTATTTCCCATAGCATTTTCAGGGAATATTGGTGTTCCTGTAAATCCTATCATTTGATTGTTTGTAAAAAATTTATTGATATTTAGATGGGTTTCACCAAACTGACTTCTATGACACTCATCAAAGATAAATACTATATGTTTATCTTTTTGTTTTTCCATCTTTTCTAGGTATTGTTTTTTATTTATTGCAGTATTTAGTTTTTGTATGGTTGTTACTATTAACTTTGTATCATCACTAAACTGTTTTACTAAAGCTTTTGTATTATCTGTTCCATCTACACTTCCATCACTAAATGAGTTAAACTCTTTTGTTGTTTGAAAATCCAAATCTTTTCTATCTACTACAAAGACTACTTTATCTACTTTTGGCAACTTCATAAGTATTTGTGCAGTTTTAAATGAAGTTAGAGTTTTACCACTTCCAGTTGTATGCCAAATATAGCCATTTCTTTTTGAAGTATTCACTTGCTCAATAATAGCTTCAACTGCATAAAACTGATACGGTCGTAAAACCATAAGTATCTTATCAACTTCAGCTAAAACAATATATTTACATATCATCTTAGAGATATGACATCTCTCTAAAAAGAAAGAAGTAAACTCTTCAATATTTGTGATATTTTTATTCTCTTTACTTGCCCAAAAAAATGTTTGTTTAAAACTTTGTTTTTTATTATTGGCATAATACTTTGTATTTACTCCATTACTAATAATAAAGATTTGAACATAATGAAACAATGCACTGTTTGAACCATAAGAGTGTCTTTGATAACGATTGATTTGATTAAAAGCTTCTTTGAGTTCTAATCCTCTTCTTTTTAGTTCAATTTGAACAAGAGGAAAACCATTTATCAAAAGAGTTACATCGTATCTGTTTTTATAAGTTCCATTTATACTGATTTGATTGGTTACTTGGAAAAGGTTTTGACACCAATGTTCACTATCTAAAAACTCAATATAT
>JBAYZM010000262.1:0-3388 GCA_041672515.1 Arcobacteraceae bacterium | reverse complement strand
CAAAGTTTGGAAGAGTTTAATACACTGTTTTTAGACATTGTAGAAGATAAAACCAATGTCTTAAAATATCTTACTCAAATGAAAGCCAGTAAAAGCAATATCAATGAAATTCTTGAAAAGAATTATGACTATAAACTTTTACAATACATGATGAAACTTGAAATTTATGAAAAAGATTTTCTTTTGGAACACAATGTGGATATTCAAGAGTTTATTAGCACCCAAATTAAAATGCGAAGAGCCGTAAGTGCTTCTGAAAACTTTATCACCAATGAACAACTGCAAAAAAAGATTATTGAACATTTGGTGTCGTATAAAACCATGTTTGAAAATATTGTTGAACTAGAAACCCTTATTGGAAAAGATACCAGCGAGGGAAAACTCAAAACAATGGATGAGTTAAATCAAACGATTATGACAACTGTTTCAAACAATTTACAACATCTTGACACCATTATCAAAGATAAAATCTCTTTTTTAATCAGTTTACTTATTTTTATCTCAGTGGTGATGATTGTGCTTGAACTCATATTAGCGTTTTTAATGTTTGATGCCATTAACAAATCGTTAGTTGCCGTTAAAAATGGGTTGAATGATTTTTTTGATTTTATTAACTACAAAAAAGAGTCCATTTGCAAAATCACTCTGACTTCAAACGATGAATTTGGAGAAATGGCACAAGAAATTAACAAAAATATTGATAATACCATCAATACTTTTACGAACAACAAAGATATTATTCGTCAAACCAATGATATTATCGAGAAGATTTCCAATGGATTTTTTTCGTATCATATCAACGAAGAGCACATTATTTCGCCCGATATGCAAAAATTGGTGCAATCGATTAATCTGATGATTTCTCAAACAAAAAATAAGTTTGATACAATTATTCAAGCGTTGGAAAATTATGGGGAATATAACTTCAACTATCACATCAAACAAGACGATAAAAAGCAGCGTCTCAATGGAGATTTTGGATCACTTGTTGCCAGTACCAAACTCATTGGCAACAATATTTCAGAGTTTTTGGCCATGATTATGAACACCGCAACCAAACTCACCAACGACACGCAAAAACTTAATTTTAGTGTTGAAAAACTTGAAAACAGTTCCTTTCATCAAAAAGATGCCTTGGAAAAAAGTGTTGAAACTTTGCACAATATAACCATGACCATCAACACCAACACGCTTAACACCAAAGCAATGAGCCAACTCACACGGGATGTTTCAAACAGTGCCACAACGGGCTATTCATTGGCTCAAAAAACGGTTAACGCCATGAATGAAATCACCAGTGAAGTAGGTTTTATTAACGATGCCATTGAAATAATTGATAAAATTGCCTTTCAAACCAATATTTTAAGTCTTAATGCAGCCGTTGAAGCAGCCACCGCAGGAGAAGCCGGAAAAGGGTTTGCAGTCGTTGCCCAAGAGGTGCGGAACTTAGCCAACCGAAGTGCCGATGCGGCTAAAGAGATTAAAAGTTTGGTACAAAAGGCCAATGAAAAAACAAAAGCCGGAAAAGAAATTGCGTGCGATATGATAACAGGATATGAAAATTTAAGTTCAAAAATAAAAAACACCACCTCTTTAGTTCAAGAGTTGGAACAATCATCGTTGATTCAACAAAATGGTATCAATCAAATTAACATTGAAGTGCAGATTTTAGAAGACAATGTCAAAATCAATGCCCAAAATTCACAAGATATTGCCCACTTGTCCTCTGAAATCAGCCAATTATCGCAAAACCTCTCACTTGCTGCATCGCAATCCAATTACAATGACAATGCGAAAAATCAAGTGTGCGATATTGATTTAGTTTATGCCACAGCAAAATTAAAGAACAGTGTGATTACCTTTAAAAATCATAACTTTAAAGCCTTGTGTGATTACCAAAACATTGTGGTGGATTCGCATGAAAAAACCATCTTAGGGCAATGGATACACGAACAAGAGAGTCTGAATAAACCCTTCACCCACTTTGAGACTTGGCAACAGTTAAAAGCCCTTAATTTGGCTTATTCAAATGCTATTCAAGAGTACATTACTCAAAGTTCACACCAAGTTAACAATGAAAGTCTTATTCATATTTCAACCACCATAGAGAAACTCACCATTACAATTTTTGATACCTTAAATGAAATCAAAGCACTCAACTGTCAAGCAAAGAGTTAATTTCTGATGCGTTTTTGCTGAACAATCTCTTGTGTTTGAACACAATATGCACTCAAGTTTCCAAAGTCACTTTCTAAGCCGTATGTACAGCCCGTGTCGAGGTTTAAGAAGTGTTGATTGCAATTAATATCTTCAACGGGAGTATGCCCGTAGATGTTAAAAATGGGAGTATCACTTCGAGGTGGCATTCGATTCCACAACGCTGATTCTTGAAATGCCTCTTGATGCGCTTCATCTTCATGCCAATGCCATACATTTGAAGCACTGGCATGAGTTACAACAATGGGTTTATTCTTTTTTAAAGTGTTAAGTTCAAGGTACAAAGGCAAACTTTTTAGCCAATTAATGTCTTCAATAAAGTCATAAACAGCCGCTTCATTGTAGTTTAGCAACAACGTATGTTTTTCTTTGTACGCCAAATTGTATGAACACAACGTCATATCACCACCATTTTTAATCCATCGAGAGGCTAAAAGAGGGAGAGATTCATGGTTTAAAAAAGCTTTAATACACACATCGGAATACTCAATCATAAGTTCTTCATGGTTTCCTAAAACACATCGGGAAGCATTATTTCTAATGTACGCAATGACCTCTTTGGACTTAGGTCCTCGATCAATAATATCTCCTACAAAAATAAGTTCATGCACTTTGGGCAGTTTTGAAATCAGTGCCATAAGTGTATCAAACTCGCCATGCACATCGCCTATGATATATTGCTGGATTGGCACAAAAACTCCTTGAATAAAATAAAATAATCATAGTATCTTTTTGATTAAGACCAAAGATGAAAAGAGTAAATATTAATTAAAACTTCCCTATACTTAGTAAAAAAAGAGTTCATAAGATGAAAAATATTTTAGCATTAAACCTCATAATTGCTCTGCTTTTTTTAGCCTCCAATTCGGTTTTTTGCAAATTGGCTTTTGTAAATAATGGCATTGATGCATTTTCTTTTACTGCCATTCGCCTTTTGAGTGGTGCGTTGATTTTATTTATCTTAATACGACTTCAACACCAAAACAAAACAGCACCCAAAGGCTCTTTATTTTTAGGTTTTATGCTCTTTATTTATGCTATATGTTTCTCCTATTCGTATGTTTTAATCGATACAGGTGTAGGCGCATTGATTTTATTTGGCATGGTTCAAATAACCATGATAAGCTACGCTTTGGTTAAAAAAACCGTTACTCTTTTCAAACTCATAGGC
>JBAYZM010000261.1:0-3400 GCA_041672515.1 Arcobacteraceae bacterium | reverse complement strand
AATCAGTTTGGGTTATGGCAATTATATCGTTATTTCCAATAGATTGACTGATTTTAAAGCTCATTTCTTGAGTGGAGGTTTCAGCGCTGTTTTGTACTAAAAAGTCTAAGATATTTTGATGTTCTTCTTCACCCAGTGAAGCATCATCACCAAAGTGATTTTCCAAATCGTTCATCATGCTAATCCATGAGTGTTTGGGCAAACTGTGTGGTGGATACAAAGTGTGGCACGAACCACACTCATTAACAAAAAGTTCATTTTTTACTACATAATCAATGGGTTCGTATTTGGAAGCCACTAAAACATTTTTGGGTTGAATAATATTAAACACTAAAAATGCAAGTAACGCCACAAAAAAGACAAAGGCAATAAACTTTTGAAAAAGGCTTAAGGTGATACTGCTTTTTTCTTGGGTTGCTTTATATCCTGTAAAAATGGATTGCAGTGTTTCATGTTTGCTATGAAGCAGTTTATCAGTTAAAATTCCACCCACATGAGCGACAACCAGTACAATAAGTAAATTGGCTAAAACTTCATGTAACTCTTCAAAGAGTTTCATTTTTTTGAAAAAAGAGGCATTTAAAAAAGAAAATATCCCTTTACCCTCTTGGATTCCAAAGGTTAATGCCCCTGTGGCAATCACTAAAAAAACAACGATAAACATTCCTATCATCACATAGGAAGCCGGTGGATTGTGTCCGATATATTTTTGCTCGTGATTAAAAATAGTCAATAAAAATTCTTTGACTTTATCCAAACCCAAAGGAAAATCTTTAAATTTTGAGTACTTAGGTCCTAAATAACCCCATACCAAACGAAATGTGAAAAGAATCAACACCGCATAACCAATAACCGCATGATAATGCAATAAATCATCATCATCGGTTAGAAATGCCAAAACAATTAAAAGTGCAAAAAGCCAATGAAATACACGAGTGGGTAAACTCCAAATATAGGATTTAAACATGGAATCTCCTTAATCTTGCCATCGCCCAAAATTAGGAATACGAAGGTCGTTATCGCTGTAAATTCCTTTATCGGCGGTTGTGTGACACGCAATACAGTTAAAAATACCTTTAACCTCTTTTTGCGTAATCAAATGGGGTTTAATATCTCGGTGTTTTTCAATCATATAAGGAGTCAGTGAAATAGAATCAGGGATGGCTCGACCTCGAAGAGAGTTCACAATACGGCTACTTCGTTTATAGTCCATGTTTTTTTCCGCACTATTATCTTTGAGATAGTTTGAAATAGAGATAAAATCATCGGGTGCCAATGAGGCATCGGTATCAAAATGGTTTTCCAAATTTTTCATCATCTTCTCCCATGCATTTGCTGGCAAAAGTCCTGCTTGATAGGCAAAATGGCATGAACCACACTCTTTTAAATACAGGGCATTCGTAGCCGGTGCTACCCCTTTTTTGGTGGGTTTTGACCCATTATAATTGCCATCATCTGAAAATGCCATACTCAATAGTAAGGCAATAAGAAATAAAAATCTCATTATTTATCCTTTGATATAATATAGGTTAACACATCGCCTTTTTCAAGAGCCGTTCCTTCACGATTGTAAACATCATTGAAATTTCGTTTGAGCCATTTATCAATGGTTTTGGCTTCACTGAGTCGTGTTGGATTGGCTTTAGGTGAAAGGGGATCAATGGTTTTCCCTGTAAAGAAATTCTGGTGGGATTGGGTGAAGTTAGTTCCATGACACGATACACACGAGATGGCTTTCCCTTTTTTCCCAATATGCTCAGAGGTAAATATCACCTCACCTCTTTTGGCGTCAAAGCCAGAGAAACTTGGTGTCTCTTTTTTCGCATCGACACTTAATGCCGTTAAGTAATCATCAATTACGTTTGCAAATGATAGGCTTAAAAATGTCAATGAAAGTAGTATTAATCTCATTTTTGCTTCCTTTATTTTTTTATATAGTGAAAGTATAGAGGATGAATATCAAGAATGAGTGAAAAGTTTATTGACATTTTCTTGACACTTTTTACCAATTGTAAATAAAGTGTTAATGAGTATTGACTTTTTTTTTAATTCTAATACATATAATATTATTACATTTATCTTTTAAGGATAATAATAATTTGACAAAAAAGAAGGGGAGACTATGTTAAAAAAATTAGGTTTAGTAAGTATTGCAACAGCATTTGTATTATCAACTGCTTTATTTGCAAAAGAGGATAAAGGTGCCAAAAACAGTGGAGAAAGAAATGGGGAGACAGTTTTTAGTGAATCATGCGCTGTGTGTCATGCCAATAAAAATATTCCAGAAACATTGCATTTTGGTGATCCCAATGATTGGAAAGATCTAATCGAAGAGGGGCAACAATTTCCATCTGCTCACGGTTGGGTTGGTACTAGAAAAATGCCAAGACATGGTGGGGATCCAAAAATTACGTTAAGTGAATTTATTAGTGCCGTAGCATATATGGCAAATAATTCAGGTGTTAAAATGGAAAAACCATGGAAAGAAGGACCTGATATTGATAAAGATACCTATAATGAAATATTAAAAGAGATTCAAATACGGCTTCAAAGAAATGAACTGTATGACAAAATAGGGAAAAAATACTAAACCTTGCATCTAGGCATAACAGCCTAGATCAAAGTTTTCTTTAAAACAAAATTCTAAAACTATTTTTACCATCTTGATGAGTGTAGATGAGATTGTAACCATGAGAAGTTATGATTCTATAACTGATATAAAGCCCCAGTCCATAACCTAAAGCAAATCGTTCTTCATCTCTTGTAAATGGTTTTATATAATATTCAAAATCTTTTTTTAAAGCGTCTCCTTGGCTTATTATCTCTATGGCTTTTTGAGAAATTTTAAGAACCACTTGATTGTTATTTGAGTACTTCATACCATTATCAAGCAAATTTTTAAGTGCAATGGGCATATATTTAGCATTACATTTAATTAAAACATCCTCTTTTAAATCTATGATTATCCTCTCATCCGTTGGTTCAATAAGCATATAATTAAAAGTTTCATACACCAAAGCACTGGCGTATAGTTCTTCAAAAGTAAATTTTGCATCAACAGTATCTAATTTTTCACTCAATAAAATATCTTCTGTAATTTTTTCCATATTTAAAAAAATCTTTTGGAGCTTTTTTGTATATATTTTAGGGTTGTCTTTTAAAAGTTCTAATGCAAATTTTCCTTTTGCAATGGGCATTTTAAGTTCATGACTGGTGTTTTGTAAAACTCTTTTTTGACTCTCTAATAATTTTTGATAATCCAAATTCTTTTGTTTTAACGCTTTTACTGTTTTATCCACCATATAAGTAAGATTAACCGTATGGTACAAAAGATAAATAATAATAAGTTCTGCTACCTCTTCAAACGGGTGTAAACCAAAAAAGTACGGGTCTATATGAA
>JBAYZM010000260.1:0-3405 GCA_041672515.1 Arcobacteraceae bacterium | reverse complement strand
ATCATTGTTGAGACATCGGGATTTCTGACTAACCCATAGTAACCGCCTGAACCTGCCACGGTTGTTGTTCCTGCCATAATATGACGTAACTCATTCCAGACAATTTTTTTGTATTCATTGGCAGTGGCTTCAGGAGTATTTGGAAAAGCATCATCGGGTGCCAGTATTTGTGGTTTTCCTTCTAACCCTTTTCTCCATTCATTACGTCTGTCATAGCGATAATTTTGACATACTTCTAGGGTATTTGCCTTTATGGGGTCATTGCATAATAGATAATAGGGGTTGGATATATTTCCCGTAGCATCTCTATTGTTTTGCCCGCCAGGAAAATTATGGTTATATTTTAAATGGTCATGGGGATTAATAAGTCCAGGAGAAATGACATATGATGAACAATTTAATACTACAGCATCTTTTGGAGCTTCAATACAACCTACTTGTTGAATAATACCATCTGAATCAATTTCAATTCCTCCATTTGTATAAATTGCACTTTGTGTTAATACATTTCCAAATATCCATAGAGGTTTATTTTTGTCATAGGTATTTGTTATTTCACACTTGTCAGTAACTTTTATTGCTGGGCAGTCAACAATTTTTAGTTTATCCCCATTTAATTGAGTATTTTGAGTCTCTAAAGAGTGTTTTTGAGCACATCCAATAAGAAAAACTGTTAAACTTAAACCTACAATGTTTATATACTTAATTTTCATAATTCAACTCCTTTTATTAATAATTACTTTGGTTGATAATAATGTATTTCACCCATAGTTGCAGCAAATAAATCACTATCTTCATTCAGGTCAATAACAATTGGTTTATATGAATCTGTTAATGCATTCTGAATATTTCCCTCTTCAGCTTTATAGGTTGAAGCTTTAACATTATTCAAGCCCAGTGCATTATTAAACCCTCCAATTTCCGAGTTATGGGTTGTAAAAGATAATTGGCTGTGAGAATAACATGTATTGCCAAGTTTATCAACCCATTTTGATTGTATACTCTTTGTATAAACTCCACAAGTAATACCTTTATATGCGCCTGCTTCTCCATTTAATATCACAGTACTTTCATTACCATATTCAGTATATACTTTATCACAGCCATCCGCATTAAAAATTACACTACTACAATTTGCAGCAACACTATAATCAAGTATTTGCATACCACCTGAGGGGATAAATTGTCTAATTATTGGGAAGTTGTCTGTATCAGCTCCACAAACTTTTGTCATATCTACTGTACGCCTTAGTCTTTGAAACCTATGATCTAAGCATATCTCTACACCAATATCACAATTCCCTAAAAATTCTGGTGTAAATCGAGAATTCGTTGAAAGTTTATTTATTTGCTTATCTCCCTTTATAATACTATATGAAGGATAATTAGCCATCCACTCTGTAATCATTCCTCCTGTACTTATTTTGTTTTGTTCTATGATTCCCATAGTTAAATCTACAGTTGATTCACATTGCTTTTCATAAACATAATAATCAACTTCTTTCATTAAGGTTTTATTGTAGATAAAATAAATACCTCTGTTTCGTACTGTTGCAAGTGGGTTAGCTCGACATTCTTCCATGAAATCATTTATAGCTGTTAAATCATCACTGCTATTTTCTTTTTTTAGAAAACTGCTATTTCTAAGCCATGAAGTATGTACTTTATTTGAAGATAATTTGAGAGAGGAAGACACAATATCATTTAACTTTTCTAGTCGTTGAACTACGCTGTCTGAACTAATAAAAGTGCTATAATCACTGATATTACTTGTTAACATTGAACCAATTATTACTGTATAATAATTATTATCATTAGGAATAATACTTTTTAATTCTTCTTTCATTTTATGCACTACATACTCTAACGGATAAAATTGTTCATCAATTTTTATATTAGGATACGGTCCTTCTTTGCAATGAAAAAAGAATTCAGGTAAAACAAAATGCCTATTATATGTTTTATATAATGGAATAATCTTTTGAAAAGACCTAAGAATATATGCAATACGAGCATCAAGATCTTGTTTTATTTCCTCTTTAGAAGTATTTTTATTTATTCCAGTCCATTGTCCGACCACCCAAGGACAATTGTCATCATTAATCACTGTATGCAGATTTGATGGACCTGTATAGATTGACCATGCCATAAATTCTGATTCTTCCATATTTCTCTCCTTATTTTTTAATGTCATAATTTTATCACATTTATATCGGTAAGTAGATTTAAATGTAAGGAATATATAACAAATGACCTAGAATAAGAAAAATCTTTTATATTCTAATGAAAAGGCATAACACAAAAAATCATTCAATTAATTAAATTTCATGAATATATATAATTGAAGAGAGATATGATGAGAGTTAAAGAGTATAAGATTCGTATGTTAAGAATGACATGCATAGGAGATATAAAAACGAAGTTTTGAGAGAAAAGATTGGGGACGAGCGCTGTTTATCCTTTTTTTAAATCTTCTCTATCGAGCATTTAAAATTTTGATAAAAGAAATCGAGTTTGAATTTTAAAGGAAGTAGGAGTTTAAAAATATCATCAGGATTATTTTTCATAAACTCTGGAATGATATTTTGAGACTTTTCCATACTCCTTTACACTCTCATTCTCATTTTATATTGTACATATTATCAATTTTTATTTTCTATTATCATTTTATTTTGATTCTGACATCTTAAATTAATGTACAAATGAATCACATCGATAGCGGCTGGTGTAATGCCTGAAATTTCGCTGGCATTGTACAGTGTTGGGGGATTGAATTTTTTAAGCTTTTCAACGACTTCATTGGAAAGTCCCGGCACGCTGGCATAATCAAAATTCTCAGGAATCGTCATTTTAAGCATTTTTTTCATTTTCTCAATCTGTTTTTTTTGTTTTTCCACATAGCGATAATATTTGGCTTCAATGATAATTTGCTCTTTTAAATAGCCGTCAATCTCTTTTAAGCTGGGTACTAGCGCATCAAATTTTTCATTGGTAATGGTACTTCGCCCGATAATATCTAAAAGGATGACTTTGTCGTTGATTTTGTCTTCGCCTAAGGATTCTAAGAGTTCTAAAGTCTCTTTTTTAGAGGTTAAAATTTCTTCTTTTAAAAACAAAATGGCATCGTGGATGGTTTTTTCTTTGTGTTTAACTTTTTGGATGGTTTCATTATCAATGAGTCCAAAATTATGTCCGTACGAGGAGAGCCTGATATCGGCATTTTCTTCTCGAAGCAATAATCGGTACTCAGCACGTGAGGTAAACATTCGGTAAGGTTCGGTTGTTCCTTTGGTCACCAAATCATCAATTAACACCCCAATATAGGCTTCATCTCGTCGTAAGATAAAAGGTTCTTTTTCATCAATACTCAAAGCGGCATTAATCCCTGCCATAAGCCCTTGTGCT
>JBAYZM010000259.1:0-3422 GCA_041672515.1 Arcobacteraceae bacterium | reverse complement strand
TCATTGTGCACAATTATTTCTAATGTAAAACTTAGAAACTTCCCTTTTTTACTTGTTTTAGAAGGAGTTAAGGTAAACTCTCTTTCTAAAATAACATCTTTCACACTTTTTAATACTTCTTCATGAGAATACGTAATGAGTTTATATTCCCAAGAACAAGGGTAATTGAGCTCCAATTTATGTTGACTTAAATCGATCATCTTACATACTCTCCGCTTTTTCCACCCATTTTGCTCTCAAGTTGTACATTTGAAATTACCATTGATTTATCAATCGCTTTGACCATATCGTAAATGGTTAATAAACCAATAGAAACACCTGTTAACGCTTCCATTTCAACGCCTGTTTGACCATTTAGCTTTGCTGTAACAATAAGCTTAAATCCAGGCAAGCTTGGCAATTCTTCAACGTCACAATTAATGCCACTTAAAAGCAAAGGATGACACATAGGTATGAGTTCACTTGTTTTTTTAACACCCATAATTGAAGCAACTACAGCCGTTTGCAACACAGGACCTTTTTTTGTATTGTTAGCAATAATTGCATCGTACGCTTCTTGACTCATTTGTATGTGTCCGCTTGCAACTGCAACTCTTGTAGTTTGTTCTTTTTGTGAAACATCAACCATTTTGGGTCGGTCTTTTTCATCTAAATGTGTTAAATTCACAGGAGCACCTCATTTACTTTATAATTACTATTATATCATCTATTAGTTAAATAATGATTTAAGTTTATTTTAAATATAATGTGCGTTCAAATTTAAACGAAAGTGGGTGAACTTTATATGCCAGGCATTAAAGTAAAAGATAGCGAATCTTTTGACGAAGCGTACAGAAGATTTAAAAAACAATGTGACAGAAACTTAATCGTTACTGAAACACGAGCTAGAAGATTTTTCGAGCCAATGACTGAAAAGCGTAAGAAACAAAAAATCAACGCTAAGAAGAAAATGCTTAAAAGATTGTACATGCTTAGAAGATACGAATCTCGTTTATAAGATTTGCTATTACCAAAAAAAAGGGTCAGCTTTAGGGTTGACCCTTTTTTTATATCAAAATTGTGTTTAAATATAACCCATCATTAAACATAGGTGTCTTTCTTTTCATTTAAAACATCATTATAATTTCTTTGAACAATAGTATATCCCTCCAATAAATCTTGGTATTGTTTTTTAATGGTTGGAAATTTTGTTTCCTCCATACCTTTTTTATGTACCTCTATGATGTCTGATAGAAATTCTGAAAAATCTATTTCACTGTTTATATTCTCAATTTCATTAAAAGCGGGTCTGTATTCATAATCAGAAAAGAAAGGATCAAGTTCTTTATCATTTTTTGCCTGAGATAAATTAAAGTGCACTGCTCTTGTTATTGTTTGTCTATCATTATCAGAAGTTATTTCTCGAGATGTTTTATACATCGCTTTATTAAAATCTTCATTTTTAGTCATTTGTGTTGCAAATAACATAGCTCCTATTTGACTAGAAAAACCTGTTATTGGCATTTGTAAGAGGTCTTCTTTTGAAAGCTGTTTTGGAAGTACAAGATTAAAAAGCTTTTGTGCTTGATCATAAGATAAACTGTCCATTTCCTGCATACATATATTATCATCAGCTAATATATCTTTAAAAACTTTTTTATCATTATTGGATAATGAATCAAACTTACTATGTTTTTCAAGAAAAGATATAACTTTTCCTTCTTCTTTTTCAGATACTCTTTTTTGTTCATTTAAAAGTGCATCAAAACCAGAAGAAACATTTTTGACGTCATTATTATTAGTAACAGTAGAGTTATATGATGGTACGGATGTATTATTTGATATTTGCATTGTATCCCTTTTTTATTTGTATAGATTTTTATTGTAATAAAAATAAGCTTATAATTGTTACTATTTTGTATTTTATTTAAAGTAAATTATGAAAAAGTCATTATTATTTGTTTTTAGTTTAATAATATTAGCAGTATATGCAAATGCATCAGATTATACTGGAAGTTGTCCACGATGGGAACATGGCGAAGTAATTTTTAGGTTTATTATGCTTTTAACATTCTATCTACATAATCTTTGGGGTGATTATTTTTATTTTACCTCTTTAAAATATCTAGGGTTCATTAATACATATTGTTTATCATTACTTAAAACTGTTGATATATGGGTAGAAAGGCTGATGGGTATTTCTTTTTTTAGTTTTTGAGAAAAAACCTCAATTCTAAATTCAATATATTCACTGAAACAATTTGTACAATACATGACTTGTATAATTTTAATCTTTGATTTTATATTTAGTTCATGTTTACCAATAATCTCTGGTCCTCCCAAGGAACCATTTATCATTAAACTGTAAAAATCTAATGAATCTAATGGTGTAGAAGTTTTTGTTAGTTCATAAAGTTTAGTTGGAACTTGTATCTCAAAAGTTTTTTCAATTACTTTTGAGTATTTTTTATCGTTGCTAATATCTTTATATTTTGCATTACAGCCACTTAATAACAAAGTAACTATAATCAATAAAAAATATATTTCATATTTTAACCTTTTATTTAATTTGGATGATTATGTTCAAAAGATAAATCAAAATCAGTTCCAACTATACTATTTATTACATCAACACTTGTATTTATCACTTCACTTCCAACTGCAATTCCATATACTGGGATCATCGAACCTATATTAACAATAAAATCAATAGGTTCAATTCCCGTTTCTGTTGCTCCCACAAATGAATCATGCATCGTACCAAATGTATGATCTGCCGGTATATAATTATCAATAAAAGCTCCTATTCCATTCGGAACAATATTTCCTATATTATAGAAGTATCTCTTTCAACAGTATAAATATAGTCATCTGGTCTAAACCATGTGGCAGAATATTGACCCTGATTCACAATTTGTGCCGTCGTCCCAAATGCATCCAAATGCCTCAAAGGATTGTTTTTAACATAAGAAATAAATGAACTTGAATTTTTCATTGTCAGTATACCAAAACTATTATAAGAGTAAGACTCCACGATATTTCCCAAAGAGTCTGTTATGGCTTGAACATAGTATTGTCTGTCTTTGATGTAATAATACGTATTCGAGTTAGAGATATATGCTATAGTGGTATTATTTTGTATAACAAGTGATGAGTGAAAAGTAAGAAGAGAATAGTAAGAAGAGAGAAGTAACAAGCCAAACGATTATAACCAACCACTCACTTCTCACTTTTCACTTCTCGCTAAAAAAAAGCAAAAAAAAAGGCTCTTACCCTAACCCAGTGTAAGAACTGAAATAGGATAAAAGCCCGTTGTGTATGTAAAAAACTCAAAGCTGGCAGCGACTTACGTTTCCGACAGGGGGACCCCGCAGTATTATCAGCGATGAAGTGCTTGACTTCCAGGTTCGGAATGGATCTGGGTATTGCCACTTCTCTATAGC
>JBAYZM010000258.1:0-3450 GCA_041672515.1 Arcobacteraceae bacterium | reverse complement strand
TATGTGTTGAATACTTGCGTCATCGAAGTGTTTTTTATTTAAAACATTGTATTGCGGGTCAAGGGTTGTTATGATATCGGGAATAATACCGTGTTTGGTTAATGTTTTATGGGTTGCACCAATAGCTACGATGATAAATCGGTCTTTATTTTCTTTTACCCACTCAATATTTTCATGCAACGAGGGCCCGGCTGCTAAAAACAGTACTGGCAGATTGGTTAGGGCTTCATCGTGATCATTTTTAAATTGCAAAATGGGATAGTTACTTATTCGGGTGGCAATATTTTTCCAAATATTCTCTAACATCATGTGGTAGTTAAAACTGGTACTTTTGTGCGCTAAAATTGAAGTCAAGATATGATTGAAATAGCTTTCAATGTTATGGTCGGTTGTAAAATATTTAATCGAATAATTCTCATAGGCTTTATGCGTTAAAAACTTTTCCAGTTGTTCATCCATAATATGTGGGTCATCCATAATAGAAAAAACAACCGTATTGCCATCTCGTGCAAGATCACCGTAATCAACAACAAATAAAGAGAGTCTAAATAGTTCAAGATTTTGTTCACAAACAAAAAAATCTTTGGCTTTGGTTTTTTCCAAAATTAAAGGAATATGTCGCCCTAAAAGTGTACCTACAAAGACAAATTTATCAATGTATTTGTATTTTTTAAATTTATAATCACCAATACTATTTCCAAAAACTTCAAAATAGGGGAATAAATCATTGAGTAAAAGTTTATTGGAGTAATCAAAATCACAAAAATATTCGACTTGGTCAAAAATGGCACTGAACTTTTTTCCTTGAAATAGCTGTGGGTCTAAAATTGAAAAGCTTCCTTTTGAAGTAAAATCGACCTTATTGACAGCCGTTCTATTGTACTTTCTGGGTTTTTTGTTGTACATATAAGATTTGTTTTTTTTATCATAAATATCAAAATCGCCATCTTGTTCTAAAAATTCTAAGCTGTAATTCTCTTTGTATAATCCTCTGTTAATGGCTTGCGAGAGAGAATCAACTCTTTGGTATAACCGGTTGTCATACTCATTTAAAAAAGATAAATTGGCTAAAAAGGTAGTAACAAGTGCATTTTGCAACTGCTCTTGTGCATTGTGTAAAGACATAGAATAAACCTTATTTTAATATTTGAAATATTATACTACGACATGAATAAAAATCAAGAATTAGAAGCTCTCTATGATACAGTTGCGGCTATTTATTTAAAAAATATTCAATTTTTATCCAAAAAAATATCCTGCTTTACATACAAAAATCAAACAATTTGAAAGCCTTAACGTTGAGAACTTTTTTTTAGAGTTTATCAACAACCATTTTGAACTTCTTGATAAAAACAATACCTCTTATTACGGGTGTGATCCCTTTTTAGATGCACAAAGACGATGTCTAAATATCCAAGAAAAACCCTCTTTTAATCTTTTAAAGCTTCAAGAAATTGAACAAGCGGTTTGTTATAAAGACGCCATTAATGCTTTTGAATACATCAACGAATATTTGGCATTAGTCCCACAAAACCAACAACAAACGTACGACAAATTCATTTTTTTAGGCACACTTTTAGGGGTACATTTAAATGACCTTGACAAACATTTACACTCAAAATGTTATTTAATTCTTGAAAAAAGTATTGAAATTTTCAGACTGTCCTTATTTTTAACCGACTATGAAGCTTTGGCTTTAAATGCCCAACTCTTTTTTGGCATAGAAGAAGACCATGCTCAAACGACACAAACCATTTTGCGTTTTTTAAACTATAAAACCAACTTCAATCATCGTATTGGTTTTGAGGTTGCCGATGAAAAAAGTATTGATTATATGGATGTCATAACCAAAACATGTGTTGATTATGACCCTTACAACTATCCTTTTTCTGAATATTTGGTGAGTTTAAAAAGAGCATTTCACTATAAACAACACTCCCAATATGGCATTTTAAATTGTCAAAAACCACAAAACATATTCAATAAACCCGTACTTTTTTTAGGTGCAGGTCCCAGTTTGGCTTCAAGTATAGAGTGGGTATATTTGTACCAAGATGCGTTTATAGTTGTGTGTGCAGCAGCATGTTTAAAACGACTGGAACTTTTAGATATTGTTCCTGATGTGATTTTAAGTGTCGATGGACAGTATAAACAAGTCATTCGACAATTTGATGTGAATGAAAAATATTATAAAAACGCCCTCTTGATTGCTTCAACTAAAACTGACCTAGAAGTGATTGAAAAACAAAATGTGCAAAACACTTTTTTTATGCCAGATAACATTGAAGTATTTGAAAATACAGGAATTCTTACCGGTGTTACGGTAGGTGATGTAGGTTTGGATTTTCTTCTGCGTTGCGGGGCTTCAAAAATCTATATGTTGGGCTTTGATGCGTCTGTTTCAAAGAGTGGAAAAACCCATGATACGCTTTATAAAAACAGCACAGTAAAAGTGCAAAAAAGCAATGTGGTTCAAAACAGAGGGTTAAAAACTAAAGAGGATTTAATTACGGTAAAAGGTAATTTTGAAGAGGAAGTGTATACCTTTGTACAATACGGGCAAATGATAGAATCCATTGCAAACATTACTTCTCGATTACAACCCCATGTGAATATTTTTAATTTATCCCATGGTGCGTATTTCCAAAACATCACCCCTCTTCACAAAGAAGATATGGTTTGGACCGGTTTTTTGAAGTTAAATAAAACAGAGTTGCACAACGAAATCAAAGCAAAACTTATGGTTTTATCGTCTAAAACTTTAACGCAAAAAGACCTAAGAGACATCAAGCAAGAGCAAAAAATACTTAAAAAACTTAAGACCATTCCCTTTAATAAACAAGAAAAAGAGTTCAGTAGTCTTAAGAGTGCTCATAAAAATGCATTGAGCCTTCAAATTCTTGAAAAATTCTTTAATCTTACTACGCCTTACCGCCATTGGATTGGTACCCAAAAGAGCCAAGATTTAGAGAATACGCAGTGCAGTCAAGTCCTTACTTATTTAGAAAATACATACGATTTTAAAATATTATCCAATTCTTTAAATTAAATAAATTATTTTAGTTTAAGTAACTTTATCATAGAATCTAGTATTTAAAAAAAGAGGAAAACTCTATGTCTTCACTTCAAAAAGATACGAAAATATACGGTGCGGTTGAGAGCGAAAGTTATATTACCTTTACGGGGTTTTGTAAAAGAATTTATGACACCACTCAACAAAGCGTTGATGTGTTTATCGATGAAAAAAAAGTGGATACGATTCTTGCTGATCAAAAAATTCGTGACATTGAAAATAAATACGAAGTGTTTGACACCAATGGGTTTTGTTTTACCTACGAATTACCCAAAGAGTATATTGGACAAAAACATAAATTAGAGTTTAAAACAAAAGACGGAGAACAACTTTTACACTCACCTATTCACACTATTGATAAATTTAGTCCGCTATAC
>JBAYZM010000257.1:0-3467 GCA_041672515.1 Arcobacteraceae bacterium | reverse complement strand
TGCGTTATCGCTAATATCATGGTATCCATTATCCAGTGCTTTACTTAATCCTAAATCAACAACAACTCGATTTCCACCATCCCCTAAATCGACATTGCTGTAATCCATGGTGTTAAAGCCTGTTCCTCCATCGATATAGTCACTTCCTTTAGATGAAATGAAACTGTCATCCCCTTTGTAACCCAAAAGGGAATTAATCACATCAAAAGAGTCATCCCCTTTTAAGGTGTCATCATTTTTTGTCCCTTTCACATTTTCTATATGGGTTAAGGTATCGGCATTAGCGGGTGTTCCTATTTGTTCTACTTGATTGTTTGCTTGTGTTAAATCTACATTGATGGCTCGAGTATCCGTTATGTAGCTGTAATCTGCCCAATCCAATCCACTGTTTACGGCCGTAGTACCATCAAAAGTTCCTCCATAAATAGCATCGCCATTGAGCAATCCTAAAATGGTGTCATTGCCTGCGCCACCTATTAAGGTATTAGCACTTCCGCCAAATCCAAAAATAATATCATTGCCATTTCCTGCTTCAATGATATTTTTGACATTAGACCCAATTAATATATCTGCACCACTTCCTCCAAGAACGTCTTCAACGTTATAAATGGTATTTTTACCATATCCAATAGAGGTTCTGGCATCCAATGTTAATGTGGTTTCATCGATATAATTAATAGAAGTACTGTCACTTAAATTCAGAGTAAGTGGCACACCACTGTCGCTGAAATCGATTAAATCTCTTGAATTGGCTATTTCAAAAGCCGATTCTGTTCCAGCTGCACCAATAGTAATATAGCTGTCTCCATAGATAATATTATCACCCACACCTCCACGGAAAGTGTCACTTCCTGCACCACCAACTAAAATATTATTGGCACTGACTCCATACAGTGTATCATCACCAGCACCACCCCAAAGAGTATTGTTTTGGCTATTTCCTTTTATAAAGTCATTATTCGTCGTACCTTCAATATTTTCGGTATTGTAAAGTCTCTCTTTATTTCCAAAACCATCGTTTTGGACGGCCCACGTGCTATCGTCTCCATCATTTTGTATTGCCGTTAAATCAATAATAACGCCTGCGCTTATTCCTGAAACATTGTATATAACCGTATCAATACCTTCACCACCGTCTATATAATCACTCCCTTGTGAAGAATAAATGGTATCATTTCCTCCTAAAGTCAATAAGGTGTTGTCATTATGATCACCCGTAATAATATCAGCAAGGGCTGTTGCTTTAATATGTTCAATTCCAATAATGGTATTGGTATATCCCGTAAGCGTTGCGCTACCACTGCTTCCATTTAAACTATTTGCATCACTATCAAGAATAACCGTAATTCCAGAAACGACTATATCATCAAAATAGGCCCAGTCTTCTCCACTTCCACCATCAAGAACATTGGCACCCAAACTGCCTTTGAGGGTATCATCCCCCGCACCACCAACTAACTGATTGGTATCATTGTTTCCAAAAATTGTATCGTTGTAGCTTGTTCCAATAATATTTTCAATGCTATCGAGATATTTGGCATTGCTAAAACCGTCATTTATGACTCGGTATGTATCTAAACTTCCATAGGTTTGATTTCGACTTAAATCGACAATCACTCCGCCAATCGTGATTCCATCTCTTCCCGTATCACTAAAGGCAATCGTATCCGTACCAATATCCCCTAAAATTGTATCAATTCCTTGTCCTAATACAAAGTAATCATTTCCCCCTTTTCCATCTAAAATATTGTTTTCATCATTGCCAACAATATAATCATTTTTTGAAGAACCAATGACATTTTCTATATTTACAAGTGTATCAGTGCCATAATTATTGTGAATTCGTTGAGCAGAGGTATCGGTTAAATCGACTTTAATACCACTGTAATAAACGCCATTTTCGTAATAAAGAACATTATCAACATCATCACTAAAATCAGTGCCCGTTAAAAAACTGTAATCAACGGTATCGCTTCCATCGCCACCATCAATAGAGTTATTGCCACTTCCTGAAATAATTTTATCGTTTCCAGCTCCACCTTCAAGTACGTTATTATTACCTAATCCATTAATGGTATCATCACCCGCTCCACCAATTAAAATATTGGCTTCACTGCTTCCCACAATTTCATCTGCCATAGCCGTACCAATGACGTTTTGTATTCCAAAAAGAACATCGGCATACCCTTTGGCAGTTACGATGGCAAGATTTGCATCCAGTCGGGCAACCACACCACTTCCGCTTACAAGTTCATAACTGACTGTATCGTTTCCACTGTCGGTATGAGAGCCATCTAAATTTTTATTTCCACCGTAGAGTTTATTGCTTCCTTCACCACCATAAATGGTGTCATTTCCAGCCCCTCCATAAATGGTATCGCTTCCCATATTCGTATAAACTGTGTCATTACCGCCTCCGGCATAAATGCTATCATCCCCAGTACCTGCGTAGATTAAATCGTTATTCGCACCAACATTAAGTTCACTGCCATCAATTTTATCTCCATAAATAACATTGTTTCCTGCCATTCCTCGGATTGTATCCGTACCGGCTTCTCCAATAAGTGTATTATTTCCACTGTCTCCATTAATCGTATCATTTATCGTCGTACCAATAATATTTTCTATGTTTTGGATGGTATGATTATTGCTTCCATCAATAAGAACGGTTACCGCGGTTTCATCATCTAAAGTAACATTCACACCATTGGCTAATAAAGTCGTATCAATTAAACTGTAATCAACCGTATCGCTGCCTCGTCCAATTTTAGTGACCCCATCGTATTCACTTCCACCATCAATCACATCGCCTGCAAAATCGGCCACACTCTCACCTCTAAACAGGTCATTGCCACTTTGCCCCAATAAGGTATCTGCACCACTTCCACTGTAAATGGTATCGTTTCCGGCACCACCATCAATATAATTTTCTCCGGCAATTCCATAAATAACATCGTGTCCATCCATACCATAAATAGTATTATCTTCACTGTTTCCATAAATAGTATCATGTCCGATACTGGCTTTTATATTTTCAATATTTTTGATTTTATCATTGGCTGCACTGGCTCCACTTACGGTTACAGTGGCGTATCCATCATTATCATTATAAGCAACGGCATTATCACCAATCAAATGAGCTGTGTTTAAATTTAAAACAATTTTCGTTGCTCCATTGGTGCTGTAATCAATGGTATCACCTAAACTGCCTTGAGTTCCTCCATCAATCGTATTGGTTTCATTGAGTTTCGTTGCAAAATAGTCATCAAAATCAGAACCAATCACATTTTCAATGCTGCTTAAGGTATCAATGACGCTATTTCCAGCCACGATTTTTGTGGCAAATCCTTCTGAAAGCGTTACGATAACACCGGTTGTTATAAGAGCGGAATTATATAAAACCGTATCAATCCCGTTGCGACCTTCAAAACTGTTGGCACTGTTATTTCCTCTGAAAGTATCGTTCC
>JBAYZM010000256.1:0-3470 GCA_041672515.1 Arcobacteraceae bacterium | reverse complement strand
TAGGGAGATTGTCTTTTTTTATAATCCATTTAGCCACAAAAATAGCACTCAAAAGTGCTGCTGCGTACATAATACCATACCAATGAACGGCAATTGAGCCTATGTTAAAAGCAACAGGGTCAAACTGGGAATAAATATTTTGCCAAAACTGCATTATTGCTCCAAGGCTTGAGCAATGAGCTCAATAGGGTTTTTAAAGATAATATCTGTGGCATTTGCTTGATACAATGAGTTGGTAATTTGCATTCGACAAGCACTGCACTCAGCACTTACGATGTTGGCTTTGGTCTCTTTAATCATAGCAGCTTTAGGCATACCTGCTGCTTTTGCAAATGCATACTTTTCTGTTTGCATGGTAACGCCTCCAAATCCACAACATCGATTGGGGTCACTCATTTCGGTCATTCTATAGTTTTGTGCCAACAAATTACGGGGTTCTTTATGAATACCTTGCATTTTTTTAGCATGACAAGGGTCATGATAGGTGACCAAATCCGAAACATTTTTTCCTTTTGATGCCAATAGGGCTTTAAGTTTAGTATTGTTTTCCAACCATTGTGTTGCCATTTTTACTTTGGGAGCAATTTTAGCGGCTCTTTTTTTCCAATGCGGTTGATCATGTAAAAAATGTACCCAATCGATATTTATCATCGCACTGCAAGTGGCTTCGGGAATAATAATCGCATCAACCGTGTCAATAAAGGTTTCAAAATATTCAATATTTTTTTTCACCAAATAATCAACCGTATCAAAATCGCCTGTAAAATAAGCAGGCGCCCCACAACAGAGTTGTTTTTTAGGAATTATGGTATCAATTTCTAAGGTTTTTAGAATTTTAACTAAAGCATCGCCAATATTCGTAAACGCATAATTTCCCATACATCCAATAAAAATAGCCACTTTTTTCTCTTGGGGTTGTGTTGCTGGAGAAAACTTTAAATTCTCAGGATATTTATTTAAAAAAGTAACGCTGTCTGCGAACGGCAAAGCTCGGTCTTTTTTAACAATTGGCAAAGAAAATCGTGGTGTGGCACTTTGATTTGCATGATCAATTTTTAAACCACACGTTTGAAATACATAGCCCAATTTGGACATCAAATCCATGATTTTACGATGTCGTAATAAAAAGAAAAAGAGTTTTTTATACCAAGCTATTCCAAACTTTTTGGCAATATCGGCTCTGACTTGCTCAATAACTATGTCTGTAGGCAAATCATTGGGACAAACTTCCACACAATTCGTACACAAAAAACAGCTTTCAAAAATATCTTTGGCAGTCATATCCAAATCAAGTTCATTGCGTTTATATGCCCCTAAAAGGTCAATAAATCCTCGGGGACTGGTTGCTTCATCTTGATTGATGTTAAAAATGGTGCAAACGGGTTTACATTTACCGCACTTAACACAATCATCACTTATTTTTGTATAATCAAATTTTTCCATTTATATTGTTTTACTAAACCTTCGTTTATTTTCAGGAACTTGCTTTAAATACGCATCAAAAGGCATACAAATATTTCGTATGAGCATGGTTCCTGTTTGACTGACCGTAATTTTATCGTGTGTAATTGAAACTAATCCTGCTTTGATAAACTCATCTAATTCTTTTAAGTCATCTTTAAAATAGTCATTAAAATCAATGCCAAATTGTTGTTCAATTCGAGGAATATTTAAAGCGAAATTACTCATAAGCTCCATAATAACTGCTTGTCGTATTTGATCATCTAAACTTAAAGCATACCCTTTAAAAACAGGTAAATGACCACTGTCAATCGCCTCTTCATACTCTTTGAGTTCTTTGAAGTTTTGGACATAATAATCCACACCATTGCCAATGGATGTCACACCAATTCCAATTAAATCAGCACCACCTTTGGTGGTATAACCTTGGAAATTTCGGTGTAATTCTCCTTTTTCAATCGCTTTAAACAGTTCATCTTCTGGCTTGGCAAAGTGGTCCATACCCACCATTTTATAGCCATTTGTTGTAAAAAACTCAATACTGTCTTTTAAAATCTCTAATTTCTCACGAGGAGCAGCAAAGGTGGTTTCATCAAATTTTCGCATGGTTTTCATTAACCAAGGCACGTGAGCATAATTAAATACGGCCAATCTATCAGGATTTAAGGTAATGACTTTTTTTAAAGTCTCTTTAAAGGTCTCTTTGGTTTGATAAGGAAGACCATAAATTAAATCAATATTCACCGAAGTAATGCCTGCATCTCGAGCAATTTGCATCACATTTTGTGTCGTTTCAAAAGGCTGGATGCGGTGTATCTCTTTTTGGACTTGTTCATTAATGTCTTGCACACCAAAACTCAATCGGTTGCAACCACCATTTTTAAGAACATCCATGTGCTCTTTGGTAAAATAACGAGGATCCACTTCACATGAAATTTCAGCATCTGCGCTGAAATTAGGAAATGTTCCTTTAATTACGGTAATAACTTCATGGAGTTGTTCAGCACTTAGAAAGGTGGGAGTTCCTCCACCAAAGTGCATTTGTGTTACGGTTCGTGAGGTATCTAAATGCTCTTTTAATAAAACCAACTCTTTTTTTAAATACTCAATATAACGTGTTTTTTTATCCTCTTTTGAGGTAAAAATAACATTACATCCACAAAAATAACAGGCACTTCGACAAAAAGGAATGTGAATATACAATGATAATGCCCGATTTTTATCTTGGGCATTAAAAAATTGGATTAAATTCTCTTCTTTAAAGGCTTCGTTAAAAATTGGGGCAGTGGGATAAGAAGTGTATCTTGGACCTGCTTTTGAATATTTCTCAAACTGCTTGAAATCAATCATTTCGTTTACCATCAAGCCAAACCATGATTCCTTTTTGAGCATGTAATCGGTTTTCCGCTTCTTCAAAAACTCTGCTTTGAGCTCCTTCAAAAACCGAAGTACTCACTTCATATTCTCGATATGCCGGTAAACAGTGTAAGAAAATGGCATCGGGTGCCGCCAGTTTCATCATGGCATCGTCAACAATATAACCAGCAAACTCTTTGACTTTTTGCTCTTTTTGTGCTTCTTGTCCCATAGAAACCCACGTATCCGTAGTAACAACGGTGGCATCTTTAACTGCAACTTTAGGGTCATTTTCTACGATAATTTTAGCCCCAGATATTTTTGCAAATTCCAATGCTTTTTCTAAAATTTCTGCTTTGACTTCATATCCTTTAGGTGTTGCAATTCGCAATTCAAATCCCATTTTAGAAGCCAACATCAACCAAGAGTGCGCCAAATTGTTTCCATCGCCAACATACGCAGCAATCAGATTATCGGCTTTGCCTTCTTCCATAATGGTCAAATAATCTGCCATCAGTTGAACTGGGTGAAAATCATCGGTTAAGCCATTAATAACAGGCACTTGTGAATAAGAAGCAAACTCTTCAAGTTTTGAGTGTTCAAATGTTCTGATCATTACCATATCAACCATACGTGAAATTACACGACTGGTG
>JBAYZM010000255.1:0-3481 GCA_041672515.1 Arcobacteraceae bacterium | reverse complement strand
GCATTCCAGTGATATAACCAAAGAAGCATTGATTCAAAAGTGGAAAACCATCCCAATTGCAGCTTCAAAAAAAGAGAATATTTTTGTCATAGATAATGAGTATGCAGGAATTCCCAGCCAACGGGTTCATTATTTTATAGAAGATTTTAAAAAGGCGTTAGAACATGCTAACAATAAATAACTATCAAAGTTCTATTTTGCACGACATTTCGCTTGAAATTAAAGGTAACACCATTATTTTAGGCTCAAATGGCTCGGGAAAATCAACCTTAGCCAAAGTTATGGTAGGCATTATTGAAAATGAAGCCACAACCATTTTAGGTAAAAAACACCATGAGTTAAGCCGAATCCAAAAAATAGAAACAATCAATTATATTCCTTCAAAGCTTGAGATTTTTGACGAATACATGAGCGTTCAAGAGTTTTTAGAATTAAGTTTTATAGGGATTTCAAAAATAAAAGTCCAAGAACTGGCTTCTCTTTTGGGGATTTCAACACTCTTAGAACACAATTGTCAGACTCTTAGTTCGGGTGAGTCTCAGTTACTTTTAATGGCATCATGCATTGCACACAATGCCTTGATTACAATCTTAGATGAACCCACTTCAAATTTGGATCAAATTAAAACCAAACGGGTTTTTGATATTGTAAACTCAAATGAGTATTTACAGCATAAAATCATTATTACCCATGATTTGAATTTTGCCTATAAATTGGGCTTTGATATTGTGTTTATTCAAAGTGGGAAAGTGGTTTTTCAAGGAAGCAATGAAGCATTTTTTTGCGCTAAAAATATGGAAACGTTTTTTGGAAACAGTGTCAAAATCGTAGAAAACTTTGTGGTGAGTAATTTATGAAAAAAGTTATTATCTATTTCCTAAGCCTTGTTATGATACTTATCGCTCCTTTTATTGGGGATTTTGTCATTGATTTTTCCAAAATTAATGCAATGGATTCTCAAGATTACATGGTCTTTTGGGACTTACGACTTCCAAGAGTTTTTTTAGCTTTTTTTTGTGGAGCTATTTTGTCTTTGAGTGGATTGGTTTTTCAAACCATATTTAAAAATGCCCTTATCACGCCTTATACTTTAGGTGTTGCCAGTGGAAGCACACTTTTTACTGCGCTGTTTATTATCTTTTTCCCGTCTTATATTTATGTATTTGGAGGATTTTTAGGGGCATTTCTAACCATTGTTTTACTTTTTTTCATCTCCAATCGAATCAATCAAAACTCAATTTTGGTGCAAACCAACTCTTTTTTACTCGTAGGAATTGCATTGTCTTTTTTTTATTCTGCGTGTTTAATGTTGCTTTTTACCGTTTCAAACTTTGAAGAGAACTACTCCATTGTTCGCTATACCTTAGGAAGTTTGGACATTGTGGGCTTTGACTATGTTTTTCCCGTAGGTTTTGCCTCATCTGTTTTATTGTTTATGGTTTACGTATATAAAAAAGAGATAACTTTGATGCTAACGTCCAATGAAAATGCCTTTTTAAAGGGAGTTGAAGTTAAAAAAGTCAACTTCATATTGCTGTTGGTGGTTTCGTTTTGTGTGGGAATTTGTATTAGTTTTACTGGACCCATTGGCTTTATTGGGTTGGTTGTTCCTCATATTATTAAAATTGTCTATAAACAAAGTGCCTACAAACTTTTTTGGCCCGTCTTTTTCTTTGGGGGAGTTTTTTTAGTGGTGTGTGATTTTATTTCAAGAAATCTTATCCAAAGTTCAACGCTTCCTATTGGTGTAGTAACAGCGTTTATAGGCGCACCCTTTTTCATCTACTTAATTGTACGAAGAAGTTATAAGTAAACCTTATAGTACTATAAAGAAATTTTAAACTAAAAAGTACTAATATTCCGCTTATAAAGGATTTATTTTACTCTTTAAACTTTTTGGAATTTGTGCAAAAGGCTTGGTGTCGTTTTTTAAAAATTGTTGGTTTTGAAAAACGGCAACTTCTATGAGCATTTTCTCTTTTTTTAAAAGCAGTAATTCGTAGGTAAATCCATTTTCAGTGTAAGAAAAATGATGTTTTTTTAAATCTATGATTGTGTTTGTTTTTGCCATAGACAATTATAGATAAAAAACTCTTAATGAAAAGGAGTAGTTATGGAAGAAGAAATAAAAAGAATTCCCAACCGGCTTGAGTTTTTCCCCGTGATGATGTTTGCCATTGTAATGGGATTAAGCGGTTTGTCGTTGGTATTACTCAAAGCGCATGCGGTTTTAAATCTGAGTGCCATTTTAGGCAATGTGGTCTCTTTTTTAGCCGTTATCGTGTTTGTTGTTATTTTAGGAACGTATGCACTTAAAATAATCAAATATACCCAAATGGTCAAAGACGAGTTAGCCCATCCGGTGCGTATTAACTTTTTTGCAGCGATTTCGATTTCATTTATTCTCATTTCTATGATCGTAAAAAATATCAATGAGAACGTTGCTTTTGTCTTATTTATCATGGGGGCTTTATTACATCTGTTTTTTACGTTTTACACGCTTCGATTTTGGATTACTCAAAATGTGGAAATTTTGCACTCCAATCCCGCTTGGTTTATCCCTATTGTGGGGAATTTGATTGTTCCCATTGGTGGAGTAGGGTTTGTGGATAATGCCATATTACTCTTTTATTTTTCGGTTGGAATTTTCTTTTGGATTATTATGTTGTCTATCATTTTAAATCGAATTATCTTTCACCATCAGTTTGCCCAAAAGTTTATGCCTACGCTGTTTATCTTAATTGCTCCCCCTTCCATTGGGCTGTTGTCTTATTTTAAACTCACAGGTTCGTTGGATATCTTTGCCCATATTTTGTTTAATTTGGGCTTGTTTTTTACGTTGTTGCTCATTTTTATGTACCAAAGTTTTTTACACATTAAGTTTTTTATCTCTTGGTGGGCATTTACCTTTCCTTTAGCAACCATTGCGTTGGCTTCGATATTGATGTTTGAACAAACGAATGGTGCCTTTTATGCCTATTTGTCTTACTTTTTTATTTTATTTTTAACCATTGTCGTTATAATAGTTGCCTATAACACACTAAAACATATTATCAAAAAAGAGATATGTATAATGGAGTAAAGCATGAATTTTAACTACATTGGAAAAACAGGTTTACGCGTCAGTGATATTTGTTTAGGCACCATGACATTTGGCACAACAACCAGCAAAGAAGAAGCTTTTGAGATACTTGATAAGGCGTATGACGCAGGTATTAATTTTTATGACACTGCAGAAATTTACCCTGTGCCTCCTACTGCAAACTTAGGAGGTTTAACTGAAGAAATCGTAGGAAAATGGCTCAAAACCAAACCTCGAGACTCTATCATTTTAGCCACAAAAGTTGCAGGGGCTGCTTCGGGTTGGTTTGTACCTCCCACACGACACGGCTTAACGGCGATTGATTCCTTTCATATTAAAAAAGCCATCGAAGGAAGCCTTAAACGGTTGCAAACAGATTATGTGGATTTATATCAAATG
>JBAYZM010000254.1:0-3484 GCA_041672515.1 Arcobacteraceae bacterium | reverse complement strand
ATGAATATTAGAAATCTTGGATAACTCTTCTTTGATAACATCCAATTGAGACGAGGTAGGAAAAGTTTCTAAATGAAGCGTATAAAAAAAGGGAAGACGTTGTTTGAGTAAAGAAACCGAGTTTTCTGATAACGAACCCTTAACTTTTTGAATAATCTCATCTTTTTCCAACGTAACAATTTTTTTAACATCAATGCCTGCAAGAGATTTTATGTCGTCTTTGATTAAAGGGGTGTTGGTGATTAACACAATCGAATAATCATCGGAAATTTTTGTTTTATAATTGGCAATAATTTCTTGCGTAAAGATGTACATTGAAAAGGTAATGAGCATTACGCACAAAGGAATAACAAAAGAAAAGATATTTTTAACAGACTTCATAGATAATTCCATCTTCAATTGATAATTGTCTAAAGGCAATACCAAAGTTTTTAGGCACACGGTGGGTTACGACGACAATGGTAATTCCTAACTGTTCATTGGCATTTTTAAGTAAATTCCAGACTAAATCTGCTGAAGAATCATCTAAATTTCCAGTAGGTTCATCGGCAATGATAATTTTAGGATTGTGTGCCAATGCACGAGCTACTGCAACTCGTTGTTGTTCTCCACCACTGAGTTGGCTGGGATAAAACCCTTCTCGGTGACTCAGTTTGACATGAGAAAGCAGTTTTATGGCTTGTTGTCGTGAAATATCATTGGAATAACCATTGATTTTTAAAGGCAACATAATATTTTCTTCAATCGTCCACTCTTTGACCAATTTATAATCTTGGAAAATGACACCAATATTTTTCCGAACACTTCTTAACGTACGATTTGATGGACTGGATATATCTTGACCATCAACAATGAGTTGCCCGTGTTTTAACAAGATTGCCCCATAAAACGAACGAAGTAGAGTAGACTTTCCACTCCCACTTGCTCCGCCAATAAATACAAACTCACGGGGTTTAATTTGAAAGTTGCCTTTTTTGATGATAAATCGATTTTCATCGTAAGCGAGGTAAATTTCTTTGGCTTTAATCATTGAATAAAATCTCTTTTAGTTTGTGGTGTGCTTTTAAATTGGCACTCGTAGGAATAGGATTTCCTTGGAAATAAGTTGCTTTTCCTTCATGGATATAAATATATTTATTTAAAGGTTTATTAAAACTTCCAAGAGTGAGTTGAATTAAACCACTGTTTTCATTGATTTCAAAAATATCTTCTATGTGCAAAACAAAACTCTCTTCAACAATGGCAGTTGTTGAAATGGTGGTTTTAATCGTATTAAAATTAACCAATTTTTCAAAAGAGAAATCTTTTTCTAAGGATATATCAATGTCATTTTGTTGGCATTGTAAAACAACATCGTAAATGTTTTTACCCTGTTTTTTCCATCGGTCTTCGTATTTACTGGAAACTTTTAAATCTTTATTGATGTCAATGGTAATTTTACCTTTGGGCAAATTTGTCAAAAGTTCTACGCAATAATCAAAATATTTTCTGCTGTCTGTTCGTAATTCCAATGTTCCATCTGTTTTTAAAATCCGTAATGCTTCATTGATAAATTCGCTGCTGTAAACTCTTCTGTGCGGTTTTTTGTCCCAAGGTACAGGAAAGTGAACAAAGATTTTGCTGACACGATTGGATTTAATAAACTCCATAAAAAGCCTTGCATCGTAGCTAACAGCTAAAATATTGGTAATATTTTGAATGTTAACTTGTTTTAAAACTTGTTCAATTGAAGGAGTATGAATTTCTAAACCAATAAATTGAACATCGGGATTTTCTTTGGCTTGATGGATTAAATGTCGACCACTTCCAAATCCAATTTCAATTTGTATCTCTTTATTGGTATCAAATTCATTGACAAAATATTCAATGTCTTTTAAATACTCTTTTTGAGGTTCCACTTTTTGTGAAAAATTGTTGGTATTGCTAAAAATAACATGGGCATTGGTCACTTTTGCATAGGTATTTAAAGCATTTTTTACAATGGAAACGGGAGTGACACGTGTCGGTTTATCTGCTTTTAACATGGTGTTGGAATCTTTATCTTTGAGGGTCAATAAAAACTCTTGATTTTCGCTTTCAACAGCAATTTTATATTCAGTTTTTCTTGGACGTTGTGTAAAGTTAAATGATTTGGCAATAAATTTAAATAAGACTCCATCACATTGTGTAGGAGTCTTAAGGTCTGTAGAGGTATTAAATACGATGTGAGGCATTTATATTTTATTTTCCGCTTAATTTTGGTAATGTTAATGAAACTTTTTCGGTGGGTTCTGAAGTAATCCCATATTGGTCAATTGATTCTAATGAATAGAGATATTCTACGCCTCGAATAATATTGCCATCTTCAAATCGTTGGTCTTGGATACCGGTAATTTTACTGGTTGTGCTGTTAAAAAATCCTTGTTTAATTGTTTTATAGACAATAAACGATTCCGCCCGATTATCTCCTGATTGCCAATTTAAGATGACTCTTTCCCCTTGAATTTGGGCTAAAGTAATAATAGGTTTATTGAGTTTTGGCAAGGTACTTCCCATAGCTGGGCTCATGTTTAAGGCACTCTCTAAGCCATCTTTGTCAATGGCAGCAACTTTATAAAATCGTGTTTTTCCATCTACTTTAAGTAAATCTTCGTAGTGTGAAAAGGTATTTGAAACTGATTTTAAATGTGTATAACTTCCATCTGCACTGCTGCTTGAGTAGATTTTGTACATAATAACATCGCTTGTTTGTGATGGTTCCCAAGAAACAATAATTTTTCGTGGTTGGTCTCTTGTGGCTTGAATGTTGTTTGCCGCTAAAGGTAAGGGTTTTGTGATTGCCCGTGCAATTTCACTTGGCTTAGAAGCAATATGGTCATATGTATGCGCTTTTAATCGGTACATATAGGCAAAATTATCGTCCAATTTGGTATCAATATATTCTACTTGAAATCGTCCCTGCAACGTAGCAATTTTATCCCATTTGGTCGATGTGGGTGTGCTTCTTTCAATCGTATAATATTTTATTCGTTCATTTTCATGCGGTCGCCACAATATTTTAACTTGTCTTGGCATATTACTAATGGCTTGAATATAAGAAACTGACTCAAGAATAGGCAATGTTTGAACTGCATAGCTGTTGGTTGGCATCGATTCTTTATCGTTTTTTGTTGCACTGGCAATAGAGTACATATAACGTGTATTTGGTTCTAAATCAGCATCAACATAATGCGTTGTATATCGGTTTTCAATAAAGGCAACACGTTTTAATTTACTTCCTTCTTTCCCCATTTCTGCTCGGTAAAGATAATAGCCATCAACTTTAATGTCTTCTACTTTTCTCCATTCAAAGGCAACAGAAGTAATATCGGGAATCGAACGGATTGATTCTGAATCAACCGGCTCCAAATTTTGATCTATTTTAGGTTTTTCTGGTTCCATTAAGTTCGTTAGAGTACATCCACTAATTAACAAAGTTAAAAGAGTTAAGAATGTAATTTTTATT
>JBAYZM010000253.1:0-3495 GCA_041672515.1 Arcobacteraceae bacterium | reverse complement strand
TGCGCTTGTTAAAATCGAACAGTTGCGAAAATTGGTTGAAAAGATTGCTGTTAAAATCGATGCCCAAACCAAACTCAAATTTACCGCCAGTTTTGGAATAAGCGACAACTCAAAAAGCCACAACATTGATAAAATTCTTCACAACGCCGACGAACTTTTATACAGCGCCAAAAACAATGGAAAAAACACCATACGAAGCCGTTTTAATAATGGTGAGTAGTAAATCGTAAGAAGTGAGAGGTAAGTAGTGAGAAGTGGAAATAGTACCAATCCCTACTCACTATTCACTACTCACTCTTTATTAGTCCTGCTTCTTTTAAAAACTGAGAGTGAATAAAATCTATTTTTTTAATCCGATCATATTTGGCGTAGCTTAAATACAAAATATCTTTCGCTCTTGTAACAGCAACATAAAATAGCCGTCGCTCTTCTTCAATACTTCCGCCTTTGCTCATAAGTTTTCGGTTGGGAAATCGCCCGTCCATTAAATCAATCACATACACTTCTTTAAACTCCAAACCTTTGGAAGCATGAACGCTGAGTAAATTCACTCCATCGCCTTGGCTCATTTCACTTCCGCCTAAAATCATGGCGTTGATAAACTTGCTTAAATCATTATAATGATGTGCCAACGTTTTAAGCAACTGCAATTTTCTGTCAATTTTTAAACTGGCACTTAATTTGAGACTTTCATTTAAACTTCCATCTTTTTGTGTGCCTCGTTTGGTACTGAGTGTCTCTCTTAAAATCGCCAACAAACTTGATTTGGCGATGTGTTCAATAACTGAATTGGGGTTTTTAACTCGACGCAACTCTTTAATGACTTTGTAAAATTCATATACAAACTCTCCACCTTCACGGCTGAGTTTTGGGTGTTTAAGCAGTGGATTACTTAAAAATTTCTCTTCAAAGTTACTGTCTTTAAACTTTGATATGCTTCCTAATTCAATGAAATCATCAAATAATCCCAACTGAATATTTTTGACTTTAGTCGAAACATAAGGGTTATTAATTTTCTCATCGGGAGAAAACAGACCTTGAAAGACATTGCCATCGCCCAATTTTATCAACGCATCGAAAATATCTTTTGCAATGGCTTTACCGATGCCTTTTCCGTATTCTAAAATATGAATAACTGCCATCATATCGTTGGGATTAATCAACAACATCATAATATCAAGCGTAAATTTTATCTCCAAAGAGTCAAAAAACGAGTGCCCTCCTTTACGCTTAGCAGGAATACTAAATTCACGTAAATTGACCTCAATGCCATCGGCACTGGAGTTATTTCGGTAAATTATGGCAATTTCATTGTGTGGCGTGGTGCTTTGAGAAATAAGTTTTGAAATATACTCGTACTGTTCAAACAACTCATTAAAGCTCAATAATTTAGGGCTAAACTCATTGTCTTGGCGTACGACTTCAAGTTTTTTTTCATAGATACGCTCATTGTGTTCAATGACTTTTGTGGCAAGTTCCAAAATGGGTCGCGTTGAGCGGTAATTCTTTTTGAGTGTAAAAACATTGGCATTGGGATAACGGGTTGAAAACGTCGAAATGATACCAATATCTGAACCGTTAAACGCATAAATACTTTGGTCATAATCGCCCACACAAAAAAGTGATTTGGGTTTAAACGCTTCAAGCAATCTTCCTTGTAAGGAGTTGGTGTCTTGATACTCATCGACCAAAATCTCTTTAAATTCAAACTCATTGTGTCCCAATGTTTCAAGCATGATGGTGAGTAAATCATCGAAATTGGCATAACCATATTTCTTTTTTAACTCATTAAACTCTTCTACGACATCTTCATAAATAGGGGTATAAAGTTCATGCGAAACGTTTTTAGAAACAATCCACTCTCCAAAAGTTTCATTGTGCGTGGAGTTTAAAAACAACGAATACAGTTCGTATAAATAGCCTCCATCGTACGGGTTGGCTTGTTCATCTCGGTTGTAAAAAACCCGTTTTTCATAGATGGATTTAAACAGAGTTTTCAGTTCATTGGGTTGTTTAAGGGTAATATTTTTTTCCAGTTGTTTTAAAAGTTTGTACGAAACACTGTGAAAGGTTCCCGCACTAATGGATTTGGCAATCTCTTTTCCAAAAAACTTAGCCACTCGTGCAACCATTTCTGCGGCGGCTTTATTCGTAAAAGTTAAAAGTAAAATCTCTTCGGGTTTAACCCCTTGATTAATTAAATTGGCAATTCGTCCCACAATCGTAGAAGTTTTGCCTGTACCTGCACTGGCAATAATTAAATTGTATCCACAAGGACACGTGGCGGCTTCGAGTTGTTGTTCATTTAGGTTGGTTAATGGCATTAAAGTATAGTTTTCGTGTAGTGTTTTTTCATTGTGCAATGGTAGCAAAAAGTTCATTTAAAGCTGATTGTGCCAAAGAGAGATTTAAAATTTTAATCGCTGTTTGAGTTTAAAAAAAGCAATGAGTACAATAAGAGCCAAATAGCCATATTGAGCCATGCTGAGTGATTTTTGTGCCATCACAAAATGGATGGTTACAAGCAACAAGACCACATAAATGGCTTTGTGATATTGATAATATTGTGCATACCATTTTGGAATTGATGTGATTGCCATAAAAAGTAACATAAAAAAAGCCATCATGCCCAAATAGACAAACGGTTTATCCAAACTCTCTTTGATAATAAAATCAATATCCAGTTGGGCATCTAAAACAATGAAATTACACACATGCAAAAAAGCATAAAAAAAAGCAAATAAACCTATTTGTCTGCGATAAATAATCAAATTGATTTTAGCTTTGATTAATGAAAGTGTGGTGGTGCAAAAAAGCAAGACAATTGCAACTACGCCCGTAAAGGTATAAATATACTTAATGGGATCAATAGCACTTTGAAAATAAAATACTTCCAAACTTAAGTACATCAAAGGCAGAAGTAAAAAAACAAATAACACTACTCTCATTAAAAGTATCTCACTAAATCCAAATCTTTATACAAACTTGCCACCTCTTTTTCATATCCATTGAACAACAAAGTATCTTGTTTTAAGAGTTTCCCCAACACACGCTCTTTTTTTTGGCTCCATCGTGGGTGATCCACTTTGGGATTGACATTGGCATAAAAACCATACTCTTTGGGGTTTTGTATTTGCCAAGAGTTAAGGGGTTCAACATCGGTAAAACTGATTTTAGCAATGGATTTAATCGATTTAAAGCCATATTTCCAAGGCACAACCAAACGAAGAGGCGCTCCATTTTGATTCTCTAAAGTTTTTCCGTATAATCCCACGCTCATCAAAGTTAAGGGATTCATCGCTTCATCTAAGCGTAAGCCTTCCACATAAGGGTAATCAATGGCTGAAAAAATTCCTCGGCTTTGGTCTGGAAACATACTCTCATCGTATCTGGTTTCAAAACGTATGTATTTGGCTTTGGAAAGCACTTTGGCATCACGAATGAGTTGATTTAACTCAAATCCAATCCAAGGTACGACCATCGACCAGCCCTCCA
>JBAYZM010000252.1:0-3498 GCA_041672515.1 Arcobacteraceae bacterium | reverse complement strand
GCTCAGTTCATACAAGGGCAAAAGATAGTCAAAAATAGTTTTTTCGGTGGCATTGTATTGGTCTAAACGTCCCTCTAAAACGCGGTCGATTCTTCCATAAGAAAAGTTTTTATGCGATTGTATCACCGCTTCAAAATAGGTAGAGTTTTTAACACACGCATTTTCTTTGTCTAAAACCATTTTAAAAACATAAGCAAATCGCACGGCATTCTCTTTTAAAGAACACAACTCTTCACTTAAACTTGAAGGCAACATAGGTAAAACTTTATTGGGCAAATAAACAGAAGTGGATTTTTTTAACGCCAGTTTATCCAAAGCTGAATTCTCTTCGACAAAATAAGAGACATCGGCAATGGCTACGTACAGGGTTGTTTCATTAGCATCATAATAAATGGCATCATCGTGGTCTTTCGCACTGCTTGGGTCGATTGTACAAAAGGGCAAATGCCGTAAATCAACACGTGAAGAGAAGTTGTTTAAATCATAATCATTGGGATTAATATCAATGGGCGTTGAGAGTCTGTAATACTCTGTGTATAAAAACAGTGATATTTTCTCATCTATTTTAGCATCGCTGATGTTTCCTAAGTGTTCAACAATAACATTGTCTTTGTTGTTATATAAAAAAACATTGCCTTCGTTTAAGTCGTTTGGAGCGTGGTTTTTGATTAAAATCGATTCTTTAACTGTGTACATGGCGTGGTTTTTAATGAAAACTAAAATGTTTTCACTTTTTGACGTTAAAATTTTCACTACTTTAGATTGGCTGTGACTTCGTGGGTTAAAAACCCGTTTTACAATGACTAAATCGCCATCTAATGCGCCATTTAGATTATCAAATTCGAGTTTTAAATTGGTATGGTCACTGGATAAATCGTTGAGTACGGCAAAGTTTTTTTGAAATTGAATCGTTCCAATTTTGTATTTGGTGTCTAAAAAATATTGGTTTTCTTTTAACTTTACAATGTCGGCTTTGAGTAAATTATTTAAATATTTTATTTCATCGTCATTGCTTGTGGCATAGCCTTCATACAGTTTTATAAAGATGGATTTGTCCAAGGGATACTCTTTAATTGGTGTTTTTAAAAAGTTATCTTACCATAAACAAATTTAAGTCCTTGTTGGAAAATGAATTACCTAATATTTAGTTTTCATTCGATATAATCCCCCTAAAATTATATTTAGAGGAAACAATAATGAAATTAAATGTTTATTATGACAAAGATTGTAACATCGAATTAATCAAGTCAAAAAAAGTGGCGATGATTGGTTTTGGATCACAAGGTCATGCACACGCTGAAAACTTAAGAGATTCTGGTGTTGAAGTTATCGTTGGATTAAGAAAAGATGGTTCTTCTTGGGCAAAAGCGGAAGCAAAAGGATTTAAAGTTTTAAGTGTTGCTGATGCCACTAAAATTGCAGACGTTGTGATGATTTTATTACCGGATGAAAATCAAGGTGATATTTATGCCAACGAAATTGCTCCAAACTTAAAAGATGGTGCAACCATTGCATTTGGACATGGATTTAACATTCATTATGGAAGAATTACTCCTAAGAAAAACATCAATGTTATGATGGTTGCTCCAAAAGCGCCAGGTCATACGGTAAGAAGTGAATTTGTTAAAGGTGGAGGAATTCCCGATTTAATCGCAATTCACCAAGACGCAACGGGAAATACTAAAGAGTTAGCATTATCTTATGCCTCTGCAATTGGTGGTGGAAGAACAGCCATTATTGAAACATCGTTCAAAGATGAAACTGAAACTGACCTTTTCGGAGAGCAAGCAGTACTTTGTGGTGGAGCGGTATCTTTAGTTCAAGCAGGATTTGAAACATTAACAGAAGCGGGATATGCTCCTGAAATGGCTTACTTTGAATGTTTACATGAATTAAAATTAATCGTTGACTTAATGTTCGAGGGTGGAATTGCTGATATGAGATATTCTATTTCTAACACAGCAGAATATGGAGATTATGTATCAGGTAAACGAGTTATCAATGCTGAATCAAAAGCGGCTATGAAAGAAATCTTAAAAGAGATTCAAGATGGACGATTTGCAAAAGATTTCATCTTAGAAGGACAATCAGGATACCCAAGAATGAACGCTGAAAGAGCCAATGCTAAAGCTTCATTGATTGAGCAAACAGGGGTTAAATTAAGAGAAATGATGCCTTGGATTTCTTCAAATAAAATTGTAAACAAAGACAAAAACTAATTTCTAACAAGGATTACAGGGAAAAAGCAGTTTAAAACTGCTTTTTATCCTTGAAACAAATGACACATCAAAAGCCAAAATCAAAACCTAAAACAACTGCCAAAAGAAAGCCAAAATCAGCTCAAAGTATCAATAAATTAAAAATTATCAATTATATCTTGCTTTTTTTAGTGATTACATTAAGTATCAGTTTACTCAGTTATTATTTTATTCAAAACAATAAACCCATAAAAGAACACAAAACAATTTCCCCTTCAAAGATTGAACAAAAAGCCGATGCGTTTGAAGAAAAAAAAGATGAACAACGTTTAGAAAAAGAGATTGCACGCATTTTAGAACAAGAACGACAAACAATACCTGATATTAAAACCGAACAAGCCGCCAATGCTGAATTAGCGAAAAAGAATTTTGAAGAGTATACTGAAGAGTTAGAAAAAGAGTATGTGCATGAAGTGATTAAAAAGAAAGAAGAGTTAAAAGCCAATAAAAAAAAGGTGATTCCACCACCCACTGGAAGAGCTAAAATTGCTATTGTCATCGATGATGTTACGATGCAATCGCAAATGGACAGCATAAAAACCATTGATTATACGGTTAATATGGCATTTTTACCTCCTACAAAAGTGCATCCCAATTCAGCTAAAATTGCTCAAAAGTTGCCATTTTATTTAATCCATTTTCCTATGGAAGCAACCAGTTTTAAATTTGAAGAAGCCAATACTTTGCATATTGGGGACAGTTATGAAAAAATCGAAGCCACTGTTCATCGATTAAAAACACTCTACCCCAATGCTACGTATACCAATAACCATACAGGAAGTAAATTTACAGCCGACAGAGATTCTATGGATAAACTCTTTCGAGCATTAAAAAAATACGATTTTACTTTTTTAGACAGTCGCACTACGTCTAAAACCGTCGCCAAAGAGTATGCGGACAAATATGGAGTTCCTTTTTTAGGACGCAATATCTTTTTAGACAATACTTTGGAGTATAACTATATTTTAAGTCAATTAAAAAAAGCCATTGAAATTGCCAATAAAACGGGTTATGCCATTGCCATTGGGCATCCGCACGACATTACTGTTAAAGTTTTACGGGAGTCAAAAGGTCTTTTAAGCCATTTAAATGTGGTCTATTTAAATGAGATGCCAACACATTAATTACAACACTAAGGATTGAACAATGTATCTTTGGGGTTCTTTGATAGTATCATTGGTATATTGGGAATAAAAGAGGTAAAAAAGCCATAGAAACCATGGCTGTTTTAGGATGAATC
>JBAYZM010000251.1:0-3600 GCA_041672515.1 Arcobacteraceae bacterium | reverse complement strand
TCCATATTTTTTACCTGCATACGTTCCTAAAAGAACATTTTTAAATCCTTGATAGTTTGTTACAATATCTCTGTGTGTATTATCTGAAAAGCAAGAGTGTTCATCTTCTTCACTGGGAGTTAAAACCGCAACGGCAATTCTTTCATTGGCCAATTCAGATTTAATAAACACACCCATTCCAGACAAGATTTGTCGTAGTGCTTCATTGGAATCAATATTTTTATCCCCTGCTTTATTTAACAATGCCGCTTTATAAAGTCCTGTATTCCCCTCGACTTTATCGCTCCAAGCACTTGAGACGGTCTCTAAATCTTCAACTAATTTAGCCGTTACTGCTTTTAAATAAGCCAATCTTCTTGGTGCAAATTTATCGGTTGTAAAATCGGTAAGGGGTCTTTGACCGGCAGTTTTTGCACCATGGGTGATGCTGTCTTTCATAAAGTTAGAATAATCTTGGTCTTGTCCCCACAATAAAAATTCGATGGCATGATACCCCGTACTGACATTGGCTTCTCCACCATTTTCATTGAGTTCGCCTAATGCCTCTTTGGTGATTGTTTTAACATTGATTGCTTTAGACTCTTCTCCGCCTGGATTAAATTCACCAATGGTATCAATAATATTTCCACTGGTTCTTTTCCCATCGGCATCAATGGTATAGTCAATCATATTTTCATCCAATGGCCAAGCATTAATTTGCCCTTCTAAAGCGCCATACGCTTCAGCAATCCAACCATCTTCTGCATCGATTGGTCCGTTTGAAAGTCTAAAAATTTCAGTTTGACCATAACTTTCTCTGGCGTCAAGCCACGCTTGTTTTGCGTTTTGGAGTGATTTGTCGGTAGGTTTTTTTGCAAACGCTGCAATGGCTGCTTCTAAAGCCTTAGCATCTTTTAAAGCATCATTGTAATTTGCCGTTGCCAAATTGGCATAGGTTGATAAAACAGTTTGTTGTGCTGTTGGAGTTGTTGCCTCTTTGGCATAGCCTGAAGTAAATAATGCCGCCGCAATACTTACACTTGAAAGAACTAATCTGTATGGTTTCATTACATTTCCTTAAATTATGATAGTAATTATCATTGTGATTTGTAATTAAAACATAGATTTTCTTTAATTTAACTTAATATTGATAACAATTATTAGTTAAACAAGTGTAATGTAATTTTTATGCCAGTTAAAGGTTAATAAACTGCCTTTAACCTTTTGATTAACCGGCTCATATCATCATCGTCTTCGCTCACTTTTGCTTGAGTTTTCTTTTGGATGATTTTATTGATTTTCTTGTCTATTTTTTCTTTTATTTTATTTTCAAGAATTTTAGAAGCATCAATTCTAATAATCGGATGACGAATATCTCCTGTAATTAAAGATTTGACATCGTATTTTTTGATTTTTAGATTCAGTGCGCTATCGGTTATTTGTTTTTCCAAATCAACCATACTATTAGGAACCTCAATCGTTGTATTTTCACTTTGCATTGAAGCAACTGACTGAATGACTTTTTTATTGATTTGACTTTTTAAATCCACATTTTTATAGATTTCTTTGGTAATATCTACTCGTGCTAAGGTATTTAACAATGAAGTAAATTCACTTTTTGGAAATTTTCCATCAATTAAATTTGCCGTTAAGACTCCTTGTTCGGAAGCTAAGTTATAGTCCAATACCGCCGTAGCAGTTGAATCAAAAACCGTTGGATAGTAAAACATTTTTGCCAATTCAGAGAGTTTAATCGCATTCATTTTCATATTAAAATCATCATTGAAAAGTCTAAAATCGACCACACCACTTAACGTATTACTTGTACCCGTTACTTCTAAGTCTTGTCCATTTTTAATCATACCATTGAGTTTTAAATTACCTAAAAGTTTCATTTGCGTGAAATCGTAGAGATTATTTAAATTACTCACCGTAAGGTCGTAATCGCTGTCAAATGAGTTGTTTTCTAAATTAATTTTTGCACTTTTTGCAATAACATTGGCAAAAGAGGTTTTTAAATCAACCGTACTTTCAAGAAGCATTGGTTGTAAAAGTGTATCGATTTGTCCGCTGAATTTTTTATTGCTGGTCAGTTTTAAATCAAACTGTTCATTAAAAACTTTACTGCTAAGTTCCCCTTTGGTAATTGTTGTAACCACTTTTCCCGATAATCTTTCTGGTTCAATGCTTGTAATATTCCCTTGAATATCAACATTTCCTTTGGCATAAGCTGGTTGATTTAACGTACGTAACACTTTTTCAATATCCACATTTTTTGCTTTAAAATCAATGGTTGTTGGTTTTAAATCATCCAGAATAATAGAATATTGAGAAGTACTTCCAAAATTATTGGCAACTCCATGAATTTGCATTAACTCTTTCTTACCTTTAACAACTCCATTGGTTTGGAATGTTCCATTGAGTTTTTGATCAATAAATTTTTCTAAAGCACCCAAATTGGTAATATCGACCAAATACTCTAAATTAAATTCCCAAGTAAAAATCGAAAAAGCCCCTGAAATTTCAACAATTGAGGCAGAATCAATCGTTGCTTTCATCGTTAACGTATCAAAAGTAAGTTCTAATTCTTCTAATTTAAAATTAACCATCCCTTTTTCATTGACCTTTTTTTCAATAAATGAGGCAACCAGCCCATTACCAAATTTTGTAAATAAAAAGAGATACGCTGTCGAAACATTTAAGACTATAAATAAACCCAGTCCTAAAAAAACTTTTTTCATAAAGAAACTCCTTGAGATGTAAAAGCGCATTATACATCAAGAAAAACTAACCAATCCTTAACAAATGAACGATTCTTTCAATTTGGTGTTACTTTTTGAAATAATCTCTCACCTTTTGAGCTTAAAGGGTAAATAATAGCGCTCTAAAGTTTTTTTAAAACTACTTTATGTATAATTACGCCCACAAAGTGTTAAGTAGGGATACGTAAGCCGAACAGACTTTGAAAAATAAATATTAAGGAATATAGAATGAAAAAAATCGTTCTTTTAATGCTGGCTCTTGCTGGTGCTGTATTTGCTGCTGACGAAGCAGTTGTTAACGAAACTTTAAAAGCTTACTCTGTAGTAGCTGCTGGTATTGGTTTAGGTCTTGCTGCACTTGGTGGTGCTATTGGTATGGGTAATACTGCTGCTGCAACTATTGCTGGTACTGCTAGAAACCCAGGTTTAGGTGGAAAATTAATGACAACTATGTTCATTGCATTAGCGATGATCGAAGCACAAGTTATTTATGCACTTGTTGTTGCTATGATTGCATTATATGCAAATCCATTTTTAGGGTAATTCTTAAATCTACCGATTTAATAATGATAAAAAGGTCAAGAGTTTTTCTCTTGACCTTTTTTTTTATCATACTTTAATGTTAATGTGATATTATTCTATTTCTAAATGCGGCTGTGGTGGAACGGTAGACACGCTACCTTGAGGTGGTAGTGCCCCACGGGTGTGAGAGTTCAAATCTCTCCAGCCGCACCATTTAGACTTCTTTTGTGTGGGGACGTAGCTCAGCTGGGAGAGCACAACGCTGGCAGCGTTGGGGTCGTCGGTTCGAACCCGATCGTCTCCACCATCCGATTATTTATATTTCTTAAAAACTCAT
>JBAYZM010000250.1:0-3627 GCA_041672515.1 Arcobacteraceae bacterium | reverse complement strand
GTGCATATGCAGTCACAGCAAACCCTCTGCTATCAAACCGTTCCTTAAGGCTCATCTCTTTAAAAGTTTTTTTCATCTCACACCTTTATCTTAAAATTCAAATATGTACCAACAACACCACCAGCCAAGTAAAAGCAAACAACAATCCAATTGCCTTTTAAAAAAGCACTTATGCCAATGGCACTGCTCACCAGCCATGAAGCCTGTATCAAAGAGGTATAAAACATCGACTTCAAAACCTGCTCTTTAACAATCACCCTCACACCAACATGCTTAAAAAATATCAAGCTCATCTGCGAAACAAACACAGCAGCTATTTGTAAACTTTCATTACTCATCATTAACCTTTATAAATATTCACAGTTAAGCCCTTATTGATTGGCATTGAGTACTCAATTCAATTTCACCAACCAAAAGGACTTAAATATAAATATAAAATTTGATGTTTACACCTAACCAAACATCAATACCCTTTAACAGTCAAAAAGCCAATCGGTTTCGTGCGTGGCTTAGGTTTTAAAAGAACAATGCCAAATTGACACTGATAAGGGGATATTGGTAAGTCCTCTGTTATAATAAAATCGCAAAAAATTACAAACAAAGGACTTACCAATGGACGAAAAAACACTACACGCAATTATTGAAGCCATAACACAAGCCTCAACCAAAGCGGCAATAGAAGCAATTAGGTTCACAGGAAAAGAAATATCACAAGAACAAATGGATGAAATATTCAACAAAATCAGCAAAAAGGCAAACAAAGCATTCATCGAAGAGTATAAAAGCCACAATAAATATGAAGATTAATCATCTTCATATTTTCTATTGGTGCAATATTTCTCACGCTTTTCCACTGCTTTCACAACATCAACATTATGTAAAGAACTCGCGAAAATAAAGCTATCAATAAAACTTACAAACTCTTTGGCTTCAACCCTTAAAATGCTGCTTTCTTCACCTGCTAAACTATCACTATCACTACTTATATAGTAGTACCCGTTAATAAATTCTGCTTTCATAAATTTTTCCTAAAATCAAATTTATCCCCTTAACAATACCAATTCAAAGAACCCACCTTTTGTATTTTTCAATACATTAGGCTATAATTTCCTAACTATTTGGTTAGGTTGTTGAAATTATAAGTAAAATTTTACCGTTTGTCAAGTAAAAAAAGTTGTATTTATGTTCAAAAAAGGAATTATTATGTCGTTTACAGAATTAGGAAAAAGACTAAAGTCCGCTAGAGAGGGGCTTGGCATGTCTCAATTAATTTTTGCAGAAAAGTTAAATATTACAGACAAAACACTAAGAAATTACGAAAAAGGGAATAATATTACCGTTGATATTGTAAAAAAGATATCAGAACTTACAAATATAGACTTTGATTTTCTATTAAATGGGAATAATATTACCGTTTTTAATGACAACAACTATAATATTGACCTATTAAATGTAAGAGCTGGTGCTGGAGAAGGTATCTATAACTATGTAATAGAAACCATAGACACTATTTCTTTGGATAAAAGCTTTTTTAAAACACCTATCAATACAAATAAAATAAAAGGTATTCAAGTAGATGGAGATAGCATGGAACCAACTCTAAGAGATGGTGATTATGTTTTAATAGATGAGAATACAACATTTGGTACCAATGGAATATATGCCATTCAATATGGAGGACAAATTTTAATTAAAAGACTTCAATTCAAAATGGACGGAAGCATCATAATTATAAGCGACAACAACAAATATGAAAAAGAAATTTTTGACCAGAAAGAAAACCAACTGCCTTTTCAAGTAATAGGTATTAAAATATTAAGCATACAAAGGTAATATCATGATAAGTTATATATTAAATTTCTTTAAACCTAAAAAAGAGAACATTAAAACAGTGGCAAGCAAAACTGTATATGAAGACAATGATATAAAAATTACAAGTCAACTACTTGTAAACACTTCATCTAAAAAATATGATAAAAATAAGCTACTCAATATTTTAAATGAACAAATAGGATATACTCCTGAAATTTGCAACTATGAGGTAAATGCAATTTGCCCTTATTGTAAAAATGATTTAAACAAAAAACCAACTAGAAGAATTAAATGTAAACAATGTGATAACTTTATTTTGGTTAGAACTCATTATGAAACAAAAGAAAAGGTACTATTAACCGAAACCGAATCAGATACCTTTGAAGCAAAAGCAAAAGTACACTATTTTAAGAAAGATATAAAAAGAAGTATAATATCCACCTTTACTGCTGAATTGGATAAAAATATAAATCTAAGAGAACACCTACTCATAAAACTTGAAATAGCTAAAATAGAGTGGCAATGGGGAATATATTGTATTATGCTAAGAAATCTTAGTGATTTAGATTTTTTAGAAAACAAAAAATTTGACTCTTTGAAAAAAAGACTAGAGGTAATTTATTTAGGTGTAAATAAACCTCATAATAGAAGTAGCTATATCATTGAAAACAATCTTCAAAAAAAATACCCAGCCTTTACGCCATACGATGATAGTGTTGTGTCTGAATACTGGGTTGCAAATATTAAAAACCTAGCAAATGAATTAAATATTACTAGTATCGAAGAAATTTTTATACAACATAATGAGAGTGTTTATAGTAATTTAAAAATAGTACCTCATACTCCAAGTGTTATTTGGAATAGAATTAAAAAACATTTTTAAAATGTTTGGTTTAATACAATACCATAATAATGTACCCTTTTTACTTTTTATAAACAAATAAATAGGATACATTGGGTACATTGTAGAGGGTACATTACTACAATCTTACAACAATAACGCACTAAAACACTCAATGCAATTTTCCATATTTTTTACATCATAAAAACAACTCAACTATTCCCATGACAGCGTAAAGATTAAAGCCTTCTCTATGCTACTATTTCCTCAGTTTTTTCCATTAAAATGAAAATACATCGTTGTAGGGAAAATAAAATAGTAATTACTTTTTAAGAAAATAAGTTTTATGTTGTTATAATAGCGATGGTATCGTGAGTTTGTAGGAAAAAGCCTCTTGAAACAGTATTAACATTTCTTTATGCCCTCTACAAAATATATTATTCGATACAATAAAATAAATTAACGCAAAGAGTGCCAAATGTCAACCATAAAAGATGATTTACAAGATGTTGTTCAAACTACAATGATTCCTGAAGTAGAGGCTTATTTAGAAGATTTAATGCTACTTTTAGAACAAAATAAAGCCACAGAAGATGATATGGATGCCATTAAAGAGATGGAATCATTTTTGGTTGAGTTAGAAAATATCCTTTTTGCTATCAAAGAAAATCAAATGAACGATATTCAAGCTGCTGAAGTTTACGACAAAATCATGGATTTGCTTAAAGAAAGCAGTGAGTAGTAAAGAGTAAGAAGTAAGCGGTAATTACACTTTCTTACTTCTAACATCTCACTACTTACCATTAAAAACCATAATATCCTCATTCTCTTCATTGCTTTGTTCTTGACAAATTAAATCCGAAACAATTTTCCCAATGGCAGGAGCAAAGGTCATTCCCAACCACCCTAGCCCATTGGCATAAACTAAATTAGAGTACTTCTCATCGCGTCCTAAGAGTGGCATATCGTTGGGC
>JBAYZM010000249.1:0-3659 GCA_041672515.1 Arcobacteraceae bacterium | reverse complement strand
AAAGAGAAAACCGTGTCAAGATATGATAGAACCATTAAACTTTTTGGACAAAATACTTTTGAACAATTTCAAAATACCAAACTTATTCTTTTGGGTGTAGGAGGCGTGGGCAGTTTTGCTTTGGATGCTTTATACAATACAGGCATTACAAATATCGCCATTGTTGATTTTGACAGTTATGAAGAGTCTAATTTAAACCGACAATTAGGCAGTGTGGGCAATATTGGACGCATTAAAGTTGAAGCATTAAAAGAAAAATATCCGCTCGTTACCGTAATTCATGCTAAAATCACTCCACAATGGATAGATGAACATGACTTTGAACAATACGACTATATTTTAGATGCCATTGATGATATTAAACCCAAAGTACACTTAATCAAGAAGTATTACAATAAAATTATCAGCACCAGTGGTGGCGCTAAAAGAATTGACCCTTCTAAAATTGAATACATCTCAATTTGGGATACATACAATGACCCTTTTATACGAAAAATTCGTACCGAACTCAAACTTGCCGGTTTTAAAAAGAAGTTTAAAGTCATCTTTTCAAGTGAAAATCCATTGTGTATTGAAAAAGGAAGCTTTGAAGGGGTTACAGGTTCTTTTGGTTTAATGATGGCGTCAGTAACTGTGCAAAAGATTTTAGCAAAAAAATGATAGAATAAGAGCGTAACTTTTAATTAAGTAAAATAAAAAGTAATTTATAAGATAAAAAGATATATAATTTACAAATATCTCAAAAGGAATCATATGAGCATAGGAAAAGATGTAGAACGAATGACGCAAGCGCATTTACGAAATGTTCAACAACTTGCAGTATTTTATACTGGAGCTGGGAATGTGTATGCTATTAATATTGCAAAAATTAAAGCATTTATCATAACAGAAGAAGTCACAATTACTGAAACACCAACCGATACTGCTGTTATTGCAGGGATTGCTACGATTAGGGGAGAACCTGTAACGTTAATCAATTTAGATATTTGGTTAGGCAATAAAGTAGCACGAGATATTTTAGATTATAAATTGATTATTTATTGCGAGTTCAACCACAAACGCGTTGGATTTTTAATTAAAGATATGATTAATATTGTTGAAAAAACAACTGAAGAGTTACGAAATTCAGAAGAACAAAACTCAAAAATCACTTACACAACCTACGTTAAAGTTAACGGTGACAATAAATTGTGTACGGTCTTTAATGCCGAACAACTCTTACGAGACATTGGTTGGACAAGCAGTGGAGATGAAGAAGTTAACAAATACGTTAATGAACCCATTATTACAGATAAAATTGTACTTGTAGCAGAAGATTCAGCCGTTGCAAGAGAAATTCTTAAAAAATTCCTACAAAAAATTGAAGTGAAATATGAAATGTTCAATAACGGACAAGAGCTGATTAGCAGATTAAATCAAATTGACACAAAAACCGTAGGATTAATTATTACGGATATTGAAATGCCAGAAAAAGATGGGTATCAAGTGGCATCATTTGTCAAAGAAAACAGCAAATTCAATGGTATTCCTTTGGTCGTAAACTCATCAATGACAACTGATGCGGTTGTGGGTAAAATGAAAAATATTGGAGTAGATGGATTTATTGGAAAAACAGATGTTCCAAGAATGTACGCCATTTGTAAAAAATTCTTAGAACGACAATATTAAGTAAGTAGTGAGAAGTAAGTAGTGAGAAGTAATATCTCCTACTCCTTCACCACTCACTATTTTCTATTCACTTTTCACTGATTTTAGCCACTTTTTAAAATACTCCACTTGCATTTTCGTTTGAGCTGTTGAAGTTCCACCATAAGAATTTCGAGCATTCATTGAATTTTCTAAATTCAAGTAATTGATAATCTCTTCATCAATATCAGCTATTTCAGGAGTTGCACTTCTGATTTCATCAATATTTAATTCACTCATATCTTTATGCAATTCATTGGCACGAGCTACGACTGATTTGGTAATATAATACGCCGTTCTAAAAGGCATATTTTGTTTTTGAACCAAATAATCGGCTAAATCGGTTGCACTTAAATGCCCTATTTTAGAAGCTTGCAGCATTTTATCTTTATTGATGGTCATGGTTTTAATGACTTCATTTAAAATAGACATTGAAATTTCAATGGTTTTAACCGAATCAAAAACGCCCTCTTTGTCTTCTTGTGTATCTTTATTATACGCCAATGGTAAGCCTTTCATCACTGTTAAAAGTGACATAAGATTTCCATAGACTCGCCCTGTTTTTCCTCGTAAAAGTTCAGGAACATCAGGGTTTTTCTTTTGTGGCATAATCGAAGAGGTTGTAGCATATTCATCGCTCATTTTTACAAATTGAAACTCATACGATGACCATAAGATTAACTCTTCTGAAATACGGCTGATGTGCATCATAGCAGTACTGATATTAAACAAAATTTCTAAGGCAAAATCACGGTCACTCACCGTATCTAATGCACTGATGGTAGGTTCTTTAAACCCTAAAAGTTCACACGTTTTAAATCGGTCAATATTGTGAGGAGTTCCTGCAAGTGCAGCACTTCCAAGCGGTGAATAATCGTTGCGTTGATACGAACTTTCAAAACGCTCATAATCTCGCTTAAACATATTGGCATATGCCAGTAAGTGGTATCCAAAATTAATGGGTTGGGCATGTTGTAAGTGCGTCATACCAGGAATTAATGTTGTTGTGTGGTTTGATGCTAAGGTAACAAATGTGTCTACCAAGGTTTTAAGTTGACTCATGATGGCAATATTTTTTTCTTTGACATACAATCGAAAATCCGTAGCCACTTGGTCATTTCTGCTTCGTGCGGTATGAAGTCGTTTTCCTGCTTCTCCAATAATTTCAGTCAATCTGCTCTCAACTGCCATATGAATATCTTCATGGGCAATTTTAAATTCAAATTTTCCTGATTCTATTTCGTGCTTGACTTGCAATAAGCCTGTTTCAATCGCAACTTGATCTTCTTGAGTTAAAATTCCTTGCAAACACAACATTTTTGAATGAGCAATGGAACCACGAATATCTTGATCGTATAACGCTTTGTCAAACATTACTGAAGCATTAAATTCATCTAAAATTTGAGCATTGGTATTTTTTAAAATCTGTTCTTTATTTGATGACATTAATGCTATTCCTCTATTTCATTGATGGCTTTTTTAATGAGCTCAACGATACGTCGTTTTGCTTCTTGTTCATCGTTTTCAGGAATATCTAAACTCGTGATATTAAGATATCTGTCCACCAAATCATATACATCCGAATAGATGTCACTTTGTAGTTGTTCTAACTCTTTGTCTAATGCTGTCATAATAAAGCCTTTAGGTGTAAATTTGGTATATTATAGCATATTACGCTTGAGTAAAAGCGTCCATAGGGTTGGTTTTAGCGATTGAAGAATATTTAACTGCCCCTGTAATGCAATTGATTAAAAACAAAATATTGGAAATAATAAACAAAAGAGCTGCAATAATGACAAAGAAATTGCTCAAAAAAGGTGAAATTAAAAAGAAAAAAACCGAAGCCACATAGATAAAAAAATGCAATTTAATCATATCTTCGTCTATCATTTCTCGCATGGTGGGAATCAGCATATGCCCTTTTGAACTCAAATGAAACCACGCTAAAAAAGGAATTATTTTATAAATCATGC
>JBAYZM010000248.1:0-3664 GCA_041672515.1 Arcobacteraceae bacterium | reverse complement strand
ATCACCCAAGTAGCCTCTGTTGCTCGATATTTTGCAAGTCCTGATTGACTCAGTTTTTTCATAATATCAATCGTGTTTTGAGTTACATTCAGTTTGTCATAAATGAAATTATTGGTTTCTAAGTTTTTAAAAAGAGTGAATTCTGTCTCATCCACAATCCCTATAATCTCAAAAAACTGAGCATTTTTATGTTTGTCCACAAATGCAATAATATTTTTATGACACTGTTTACTGATGGCATATTTTCCGACTTCCATATCATAACATTTTGCAAAATCATTAATACGAGTGGCAGAAGTAGTGCTTGCATTATCCATGGGCAATACACTAGAGCTGCTTGGATGAAGTTCTTCTTGGGGTTTTGGCTCAATACTTGAATCATTTTTTTGACTCTCTTGAACTATGGGAGATTTCTCTTCTTGCAACATGGCTATTTGTTTTAAGGCACCATCAAGTTTTTCTTCAACCTTATCAAACTCTTGAATGGGTCGATATTGCAATTGAACAAAACTGGGTAAATCTTTAAAATCCATACTTTGAGCTGTTGTTGGCGTTGAAGTCTCGAGTAGGGATTTTTGAGGCATAAAATTGATATACGCCAAAATAAGTAACCCTAAAGTTAACAGTGAATAAGCGGCATAATGAACGATGTTTGATCGAGTTTGAACATTGGTTATTTCTTGATTTTCCATTGTTTATCCTTTATTATGCTTTACATCATACCCAAACTTTATCTAAAAAGCCTTAAGATATTTTTGTTTAATCTGTTCCAAAATATTCTCTTTACTTAAGCTTTCATCTTCTATTTGCAACTCATAAGCAAACTCCAACATGGTTTTAAACTCTTTGCTGGCAGTAAAGCCTAACGCCAATAAATCTCGCCCCAAAACCAAAGGCTCTAAAGCGCTGTTATGCACTTCCAACTCTTTTGCAGTATTTAATAACCACGTAATGGCTTTATCGCATTTGGTTTTATCGACAATATCTCTTCCTTTGCAATCGGCTAAACACACCAAACACAAATCTTCAATATTGACTTTATTGGCTAAGCGTTTCACTGCTTTTTTTGAGGCATTGTGAATATAGAGTTGAAAAGGCGCCAAATGGTTTTCAACGAGTTGTACCACATTTTGTATGAGTTTTTTATCTTGGGTCAAACTGTTTAAAAAAGATAATGTAGGCTCAATGCCCTCTTTTTCGTGTTTATACGAAGTAATTTTCCCATTGATTGTTTGAGTCGTTGCAGGTTTGCCAAAATCATGGCACAGCACGGCTAACATCAAATACAAATCTTTGAATTCGTCGTTGGTTTTTAAAGCAACCATTTCATCTAAGCTCATGAGTGTATGTATCCACACATCGCCTTCGGGATGATATTCATGCTCTTGAACACAACCAATAAGTGCTTGAAGTTGGGGAAAATAGCGCAATATGCCTAAGACTTTTAAAAGTTCAAAACCACGGGAGGGTTTAGAAGATTTGAGCAACAATTTTTTAAACTCTTCATAAATACGATTGCAAGATAACTCTTCTAGCAATCCTTGCTCTACCATATTTTGGCACAATTGAAGTGTTGTTGCATGAAGTGTTAAATCAAATCGTGCCGATAATTGCACGGCTCGATAGACTCGCAAAGGGTCTTCAACAAACGATTCCTCTTTAATATGACGCAAAATCTTATTTTTTAAATCTTCTAATCCATTATTGGGGTCTAAAAATGTTTGTGTAGAAAAATCATAGCCTATGGAATTTATCGTAAAATCACGGCGTAAACTGGCAGTTTGGAAGCTTAACGTAGCATCACTTTTGACCTCAAAACCCGTATAGCCTTTGGCAACTTTTGTTTCTGTTCTTGGCAATGCAAAATCAAACTCATACTTTTTCGTTTGCAGTTTAAACACGCCAAAACTTTTTCCCACTAATTTAACTCGACCAAACCGATTTAAAATGGCTTCAATTTGATTGATATCGTTGAGAGAATAAAGTTCAATATCATAATCTTTAATGCGATGATTTAAAAAGTAATCTCGAACGCAACCCCCTACAAGAATGGGTTTGACACCCTTTTCTTGTAGAGCATCTAAGATTTCTTGAAGTTCTTTGGGAATAAAAAAGTTATTTTTTGTGTTTAAAGACGTGTACATCGGTTTGAGGATACGGAATAGAGATACCCTCTTCATCAAATCTGATTTTGATGCTTTCAATTAAATACGATCGGACTTCTCCATAATCGGGGGTATTTACCCACGCTTGAACTGCAAAATCAACCGAAGAAGCAGCCAGTTCACTGACGGCAACTTTATTGGCTTCTTCTTGCAATATTTTTTCATGAGAAGTCAAAATAGCAAGTAAAATTTCTTTGACTTTTTTAATATCATCGTTGTAACTCACCCCAATAATTAAATCAACTCGTCGTTTAGGATGGGCATTTACATTGATAATGCTCCCACTGGTGATACTGGCATTTGGAACCAATATTTTTTGGTTATCCCCTGTTTTAAACTCGGTATTAAACAAGTGAATTTCAGTTACAGTACCACTTACTCCACCTGCTGTTACAGAATCTCCCAGTTTAAACGGTTTGAAAAATACAATCATCACACCTGAAGCAAAGTTGGATAAAGAGTCTTTAAGTGCCAAACCAATGGCTAAACCAGCTGCTCCTAAAATGGCTAAAAACGAAGTCGTTTGTACACCCACTTGCTCTAACGCCGTTAAAATAACCACGATTAAAAAGGCATAATACATCACATTTTTGAAAAAGACAATCAAGGTTTCATCGAGTTTTGAACTTTTTCGTAAAACTTTTACAATAACCCCTGTTGCTTCACCAACAAGCCATTTCCCCACTACAAATATAATTAATGCAAACAAACCATTGGTAATATACTCTAAAATAGTTCCCATGTGTTACTCCTTATTGATTAAACTTTGTAATTGTGACACTGCGTCTCCAATGCTCACTTCGGTTTTTTCCAATGTTTTTCGATTGACTATTTCCACTTGGTTTTCACTTAATTTTTTTCCTACAATAATGGCATAAGGAAATCCAATGAGTTCAAAATCGCTCATTTTAAAACCAAATCGTGCATTGATTCTGTCATCTAAAATAACTTCAATTCCCGCTTTTTTTAAAGCTTCATAGATTTTTTCACCCGCTTTGGACTCTTCTTCGTTTTTAGAATTTGAAACAATTACATCGACCATAAAAGGGGCAGTTGCCGGTGTCCAAATACACCCTTTATCGTCATGGTGTTGTTCAATGACAGCTGCAACTAATCGTGAAACTCCAATACCGTAACACCCCATAATAAAAGGTTTGGCTTTGCCATTTTCATCTAAAAAGTTGGCATTCATAGCACTTGAATATTTTGTACCCAATTGGAAAATATGCCCTGCTTCTATTCCTTTGGTGTAAGAGAGTTTTCCTCCACAACACGCACAAATATCGCCTTCTTGAACGGTAACCAAATCAAAATATTTTGCCTCTTTTAATGACGATAAATCTGTATTGATTAAGTGATAATGCTCTTCATTGGCACCACACACTAAGCCTTGTTCTTCTTTAATTTCATTGTCAATGACAAAAGAGATGCCATTGGGTAAATTAAAAGGTCCCACGTATCCTGCACATAAACCTGCTTGCGTTATCTCTTCTTCCGTG
>JBAYZM010000247.1:0-3678 GCA_041672515.1 Arcobacteraceae bacterium | reverse complement strand
AAATATTTTTTGATGCGCCGGCAAATAAAAATCTTTGGCACTGATAATGCCTAAAATGTCTTCTATTTCTTCAGGGTTAAATAAAACCGAACTTAAAACTGCTCTTTCTATGTTTATACTGTATACGCTATCCATTTTTTTTCGCTTCTTCTTCCACTTCTTTTAAAAATCGTTCCAACAACTCACTTGTTGGCAATTTGGCGATGGTTTCACCTTTTTTGATAATCAATCCACTGCCTTTACCATAGGCAATGGCAACATCCGCACTTTTAGCTTCTCCTAAGGCATTCACCACACATCCCATAACTGAAACATTTAAAGGAGTTTTGATATGTTTTGTTTTGGCTTCGACTTGAGCAACCGCATCGACTAAATCAGCTTCGATTCGTCCACATGTGGGACAAGAGATAATATTTAAACCCTCTTTTATCAGTCCGGCATCTTTTAAAATAGCCCGCCCTACTTCAATTTCCTTTTCCAATTCACCGGTAATTGAAACTCTAAGCGTATCGCCAATGCCATCTAAAAGCAGACTTCCCAATGCAATGGAAGATTTAATGGTGGAATGAAACAACGTTCCAGCTTCCGTTACGCCTAAATGAAAAGGATAGTGATTAAGTGGTCGCAGCATTCGATATGCTTCCACGGTTCGTTGTACGTCACTGGCTTTGAGTGAAATTTTAATATCTGTAAAATCCAAATCTTCTAAAAATTGAATATTGTACTGGGCACTTGCTACCATACCTTGGGCAGTTTGCCCATATTTGTTTTCAAATTGCTCTTCTAAGCTTCCACAATTCACCCCAATTCTAATGGGTAAATTTCGTTCTTTACACGCTTTTACAATCTCTTTGACTCGACTTTTATCCCCAATATTGCCCGGATTAATCCGAATACAATCCACACTTTGTGCAGCAATGAGGGCAAGTTTATAATTAAAGTGAATATCGGCAACAATAGGTAGCGTGGTTTGCTCTTTTATGGCTTTGAGTGCATTAGCAGCTGCCATATCGGGAACTGCTAGGCGAACAATATCCGCCCCTGCAAAATGCAACGCTTTAATTTGCTCAACGGTAGCTTTGATGTCACTGGTTTTACTGTAGGTCATTGACTGTACAGAAACAGGAGAATCCCCACCAACAGGTACATTTCCTACAAATATTTTTTTCGTTTCGTATCTTTTTATCATCTTGGGATTATAGCCAAATAATTTTAATAATAGATTTTATAAGCAAGATTTTCTTAGAATACATAAATTAAAAAGGAAGCCAATGAAAAAAAGAAAAAACACCTATTTTATTTTGTCTTTATCTCTTTATATTCTTACCCTCATACTGTTCCAAAAAGAGATTGCCCATAACTCATTTCTTTTTTATATTGCCATTTTACCGCCTGTGTTTTCAACCATTTTTTTATTTTTAAAACTCAAAAAACTGTATAAAGAAGTCAATTTACACACCAAATCATTGACCCACTCCAACTTTGCGTTACAAGAACAAGTCAAACAAGAGATAGAAAAAAATGAACAACGCAATAAAATGTTGTTACACCAAAGCAAAATGGCAGCCATGGGAGAGATGATTTCCAATATCGCACACCAATGGAGACAACCATTAAGTGCCATTTCTACAGCTGCTAGTGCCATGAAACTGCAAAAAGAGTTAAAAATTTTAAGCGATGAAACCTTTGATTATTCGTATGAAATGATTATGAAAAACTCCGAGTTTTTATCCGAAACCATTAACAGTTTTCGAGACTTTTTTGTGATGGACAAAGAAAAAACCCATTTTGATTTGAAAGAAACGATTAATCGAAACAGTGATTTAATCAACAATCGACTAATTGAAAATAACATCAAACTTCACAGCAGTTTAGAAGAAAATATCCAACTCTACGGATATAAAAATGAGTTTATGCAAGTAATCATTAATATTTTAAACAATGCCATTGATGCGTTAAAAGTTAAATCCGTCAAAGAGAGTAAAATCATATTTATTGAAACGTACATGCAAAATAATAACGCCATTATTCTCATTTGCGACAATGGCGATGGCATAAAAGAGAGCATAAAAGAGAAAATATTTGAGCCTTATTTTACGACGAAACATCAAGCCCAAGGGACAGGAATCGGACTTTATATGACCCAAGAGATTTTGGTCAATCATATGAATGGCTCCATTGAATGCAATAATGCCACTTTTGTTTTAAATGAAAAAGAGTATTTTGGAGCACAATTTAAATTATCTATTCCCGTTACGCATTAAATAAAAGTCCATGATTAAACTTTTATTTTGTAAAACTTCGGTAAAATACGCCAATTTAACTTTAGGATTATAAATGCAAGATATTTCAATCTTTGACATCGTTGTAATTGCCCTTACATTACTTTTAGGACTTAAAGGACTCTTTAGAGGTTTTATCAAAGAAGTTTTTGGACTCATTGGAATTATTGGAGGGATTTTCGTAGCTTCAAGATTGGCTATGACTGTGGGTGAAATGGTTGCACCCGTACTTGCTTTAAAAAATGAATCTTCTATTCAACTTATGGGATTTATTGTAGGATTGATTGCTTTTTGGCTTTTAGCTTATATCACTGGTTTACTGTTGAGTAAAGTTTTTTCACTCAGCGGTCTAGGTTTTATTGACAAACTCTTTGGTTTTATATTTGGAGCCTTTAAAGTATTTTTAATTTTTTCAATTATTATTTATGCCATCTCTCAAATTGAAACCATTAAACAAAAACTCGATGAAACCATTGGAAATACCATTACCTACCCTATTTTAGTTGCAGGTGGTTCGTATATTATTAAGCTGGATAAACAAGTGGCTTCCAATACCATTCAAAAAAGTGTCAATGAAGCCATTGATAAAGGTCAAAAAAGTATCACTGATATGGCAGAAAAGAAAACCGAAGAACAAATCAATCAAATGATGGAATCGGGTAAACAACACATCATGAATGAAAATGTCGACGCTCCACAAGAAGCAACGACGCCAAAAGAATAGATAAAACTTAAAACAAAAGGCAGATTATATTGTTTGAAAACATATACATACAACAACGAATAGAAAAAGCAAACAAGCTACGAGAAATTGGTATTAATCCTTACTGTAATAAAAGTAGTCGAAATACCACCATTTCAAAATTTTTAAATGTCAACAGTGATGTTGAACAACTTGAAGAGAAACGTGATGAAAACAGAAGTTACACCGTAGCTGGAAGAATTAAACTTTTCAGACTTATGGGAAAAGCCAGTTTCATAAAAATTGAAGATGAAAGCGGAATGCTTCAAGTTTATGTCGCAAGAGACAATTTACCGGAAGGTTTTTATAACGATATTTTCAAAAAAAATATAGAAGTGGGCGATATTGTAGAAATTTCTGGTTATCCTTTTGTAACGGGGCAAGGTGAATTATCACTTCATGCCGATGATTTAAAAATTCTTACCAAAGCCATTTCTCCACTGCCTGAAAAATACCATGGTATCCAAGATAAAGAACTGCGATACAGACAACGATACTTAGACCTTATCATGAACAGCAATGTGCGAAAAACTTTCCATATTAGAAGTAAAGTCATTAGCTTAACTCGACGTTTCTTTGAAAACAAAGGTTTCTTAGAAGTGGAAACACCTATGATGCACCCAATTGCAGGAGGTGCTAATGCCAAACCATTTG
>JBAYZM010000246.1:0-3686 GCA_041672515.1 Arcobacteraceae bacterium | reverse complement strand
CTCTTTAGAGAAATCTTTTTTTGTGGAATCCAAGAAAATGATATTGTCCGAATTCAATGTTGGCTCCATAGAATCTCCTACAACATTGATGGCTTCTAAATTTTTAAGATTCTTTTCTCCACCAAGCATATTGGCAAAATAGGCAGGAACTTCTAGCTTTTCATAGCTGTCTTCACTTTCATAAGCACCCCCACCTGCACTGACATTGATGTTCGAGTAATACTTAATCCAATATTTATCGGTTGAGTCAAGCAGTGAACTGGGATTTTGATTGTAAAGTAACCAGTTAATAGAAATTTTCTTTATTGCACAGAAGTCTAATATATTAGAAAAAGGAATTTTACTTCGGTTTTTCATCGTCGCAAAATTAACTTGAGACAGACCCAATGCCGTAGCTACATCTTTATCAAAAACTTTTCCATCTTTTCCATCTTTACTTAAGACATCTTTGAGTCGTTCAATTATTTCACTGACTATTAACACAGAAACTCCTTTTTTATAATTATATTACAATTTGCAATATTTTTCAAGTAAAAAATAAAAATAGTTTAAAATTTGACATAAATTTAACAATAGGAAATAAAATGAGCAAAAAAATACTGCAAATCAGCAACAATTTTTTAAGCATACTATACAAAATTGATGATGTTTTTTTAAAAATGGGAGACAAAATTTTTTGACTTTAAAAATGCTCTGAAAAAGTTTTGAAATTTCATCAAATTAAACTATAAAAATCAATTTTAATAAAGCTTACTTTTAATAAAATGCTCGCATCAAATTACAGTGGTCACCATGGAGAGTAATATGGAAGAAAATTTATTGATTGAAGCAATTAAATTTATGATACTTGGAATGAGCGTAGTATTCGCTTTTCTAACAATTATGGTTTATGCAATCAAATTACAAGCTGTATTGATTAACAAGTTTTTTCCTATTGTAGAAAAACAAGCTATTCAAAAGGCACAACCTCAAGTTGCTGAATCCAATACAGCAAAAAAAATAGCTGCAATTAGCGCAGTTATTCAACATCACAACAATCTTAAAGGTTAATATGCATGTCAAAAAAATATATTGATATAATGGATACCACATTCAGAGATGGATTTCAATCTGTTTTTGGTGGTAGAGTTCTTATGGATGATTTTTTTCCAGCTGTTGAAGCTGCAAAAGAAGCAGGCATTACACACTTTGAATTTGGTGGAGGAGCACGGTTTCAGTCTCTGTTTTTCTATTTAAAAGAGAATGCTTTTGATATGATGGACAAATTCAGAGAAATAGTAGGTCCTGATGCCAATTTACAAACACTGGCTCGAGGAATCAACACCGTTATGTTAGATACAGGTTCAAGAGAATTGGTTGATATGCACGCTCGAATGTTTGCGAAACATGGAGTTACGACTATACGAAACTTTGATGCACTTAATGATGTACAAAATTTAGAGTACAGTGCTCAATGTATTAAAAAATATGGTTTAAAACATGAAGCCGTTGTAACACTGATGGATTTACCTCCAAAATGTGTTGGAGCGCATGATGTTCCATTTTATGAAAAAACACTGCGGCAAATTTTAGACAGTAATCTTCCTTTTGATTCATTATGTTTTAAAGATGCTTCAGGAACTTCATCTCCTCAAAAAATCTATGACACCATTAAAATGGCACGAAAATTAGTTGGTGAAGATATGCATATAAGGTTACACACGCATGAAACTGCCGGTGTTTCAGTTGCCTGTTACTTAGCTGCATTAGAAGCAGGTGCCGATGGAATTGATTTAGCAGCCAGTCCAGTTTCTGGTGGCACGAGCCAACCCGATATTTTGACGATGTTACACGCCGTCAAGGGCAAGAACTACGATTTAGGTGGATTAGATATCGAAAAAATCCTAAAATACGAAGAAGTCTTAAAATACCAACTCAAAGACTACTTTATGCCTCCAGAAGCTACTCAAGTTTCCCCACTTATTCCTTTTTCACCAATGCCAGGCGGAGCATTAACCGCCAACACTCAAATGATGCGAGATAACAATACGTTAGATAAATTTCCAGAAGTCATTAAAGCCATGAGAGAAGTGGTTGAAAAAGGTGGTTATGGAACTTCTGTCACTCCAGTATCTCAATTTTACTGGCAACAAGCCTATGCCAATGTTATGTTTGGACCATGGAAACAAATAGCTCCCGGTTATGGAAAAATGGTTTTAGGATATTTTGGTAAAACTCCAGTTGAACCCGATGCTGAGATTATTAAACTGGCCAGTGAAAAATTAAAATTGGAACCAACAACTGAAAATCCACTCGATATTGCCGACAGAGACGAGAAAAAAACGATGGCATATTGGGAAGGACGATTAAAAGAAGAAAAAATTGAAATCAGTGATGAAAATATTTTTATCGCAGCTGCATGTGATGAAAAAGGTATCAGTTTCTTAAAAGGAGAATCACCATTAAGTGTTCGGAAAATAGAATCAACGGATACGGTATGTGAAGATAATAACGATTGCAAAATAGGAGAAAAAAAGACAATGAATAACGCGAGTGGAAACTACACTGTAATAGTAGATGGACAAAAATTTAATGTAACTGTTGCTGAAGGAAATGCCAATATTCAAGTAACTCCGGCAACCAGCACAACTTCAAACGAAAATCAAACAGTATGTACACCCATATGTAATCAAGAAGGTGCAACAGTAGGTGCTACTGTAAGTGGAACTATTTGGAAAATTTTAGTTAAAGTGGGTGACAGTGTACAAAAAGGAGATGTGATTGCAATTATTGAAGCCATGAAAATGGAAATCGATGTAGAAGCCTCTGCTAGTGGAACGATTTCTTCAATTGCAGTTACTCAAAATCAAGCTGTCGAAGAAGGTCAAACAATAGCTGTGATTGGCTAGTTATATAATGTTTTGTAAATTTGGAGAAATTGAATGAATAAAAAAATAATCGTTTCCGTGCTGATTATGCTTTTTTCTATGTTGAGCGTAAATGCCTTTGCTAGTACTACACAAGTAGAGACTTCAACGCCAAACCAAGAAGAAGTCAAACATGAATATAAAGAGAAAAGTATTGCCCAGTTAATAGACTCTTTTTATAAAACAACAGGGATTTACTCATTTATAAATCCCAGTGACAGTGTAATGACAGCAGAAGCACACAGTGAAGATGCAAGACCTATGACAACCTTTGAACAAACATGGGGAAGATTAATCATGTTTGGAATTGTTTTTTTGCTTTTCTATTTAGCTATTGCTAAAGGGTTTGAACCATTGCTTCTTTTACCGATTGCTTTTGGTGGATTATTGGCCAATATTCCTTTGGCACAAATCGCAGGTGAAGATGGAATGTTAGGTATTATTTACAATATGGGAATCGCCAATGGATTTTTTCCTCTGCTCATCTTTATGGGTGTTGGAGCTATGACCGATTTTACTCCGCTTTTAGCTAACCCAAAATCAGCTATTCTAGGTGGAGCTGCCCAATTTGGAATCTTTGGTTCACTTGTTGGTGCCGTTGCCATTGGATTTGACTTACAAAGTGCTTCGGCTATTTCCATTATTGGAGGTGCTGATGGACCTACTTCTATCTTTGTTGCCAATCGATTAGCGCCTGAACTTCTTGGAGCAATTGCTGTTGCTGCATATTCGTATATGGCATTGGTACCTGTTATTCAACCACCTATTATGAAAGCATTA
>JBAYZM010000245.1:0-3722 GCA_041672515.1 Arcobacteraceae bacterium | reverse complement strand
CCCCAGTAAACAACGCAAACGCCAAAACCCCTTGATACAGCAACATATCTTCCCCGTCTTTGATTTCCAACCCATTCTCTTTCGCCAACGCCAAAAAGGGTGTGATTTTTCCATAAATACAATCAAAGGCAAATGAAGCTTGGCTTAAAACAGTTTTTAAAATTTCTTCAGGGCAAGGCAACAACTCATCTTTGAGTCCTGCACTTGTGGAGTTTACGATGAGGTCGTATTTTTTAGCTTCAAAGGATTCCCATGTATGACTTTCTATTCCATGGGCTTTAAAAAAGTCCAGTTTATTTTCACTTCTATTTAACACCGTTACACTTACACCACTTGATTTTAAGGCTAGGGCGATGGCTTTGGCGGTTCCTCCTGCTCCTAAAAGTAGGACAGAATTGATTTTGCCAAAACTTTCAATGGCTTTTAAAAACCCAGGAGCATCGGTGTTATAGGCAATAACTTTGCCATTTTCTAAAATATAGGTATTCACCGCTTGTATTTCTTGGGCTAATCCTCGCACTTCATCTGCATTTTCATAGGCATACTCTTTATGCGGTACGGTGATGTTGGCTCCACTGTAATGATGGCTTAAAAAAACTTCTTTTATCGTTGCGCCATCAAGCAGATGATGTTTAACATATTGCCCCTCAAAGCCAAGATGTTTAAAGCCAGCATTGTGCATTTGGGGTGATTTTGAGTGTTCTACGGGGTTTCCAAAAATAGCAAATGTTTTCACGTCTTTATCCTTTGTTGATTTGACCGATGCTTAAGAAAATAGGGAAGTTGCCATTTTCTCGCTCTAAGGTGCAAATAGTATCTAAATAGATGAGTTGATATCCATTGTTTTCATACAACGATTTTATCTGTTCTTTTGAAAAACCAAAGTGATGTACGCCATCGTTGTTGTGTTTGGCATGAAAGCTACCATCTTCTTCTGCTAAATCAGAAATGCACAAATAGCCCTTAGGTTTTAAAGCCTCTGTACATTTTTTAAAAAAACTATCAGGGTTTTGAATATGGTGTAAGGTCATGCTCGTAACAATAGCATCAAATGCTTGATGAGGTAAGCTTTGCGTATCAATATTGTGTTGAATGGCTTTTATGTTGTCAAATCCAAAATCCTTGGCTTTTTGGTTAAAAACCTCTACCATTCCCGAACTGTTGTCCATGCCTAAAACGCTACTGGCATCATCGGAGATACTAAATGCCAATAATCCCGTTCCACACCCGTAGTCAAGAAGGGATTTATTGCGTAAATCAATTGTTTCTTTGATTTTTTCGGAGGTTGCTTTTGCTACTAATAGACTTGTTGGTTTACTGTCCCACTCTTTGGCTGCCATATCAAATCGGTTCATTGTGTACCTTGTTTAATTTTATGAATGCGATTATACAACAACTTTTATTTTCATTTGGTATAATCGTCGCATGAAAATAAAACAATTTTTTACCACCAAAGACGATGGCAACATTGCCTACCATGTTACAACCCACACCCAAGAAGTTGATGACAACAGAAAAGCATTGGGGAAAAAGTATGCGTTTAACAGCTCTACCATGCGCTATATGGAACAAACGCATGGAAACAACGTGCATATCATTACCAAAGATTCGCCGCTGTTGACAAAGGATTGTGATGCCTTAATGACCAATGTGCCAAATACGGCACTTATGGTTATGGTGGCTGATTGTATTCCTATTTTACTGCATGACACTAAAAAAGGCGTTATTGCTGCGGTTCATGCGGGAAGAAACTCCACTTTTCTAAAAATTACGTCCAAAACAGTTAAGATGATGATCGAAACATTTGGGTGCAATCCCGAAGATATAGAAGCAACTTTTGGACCTTCTATACAAGTGTGTTGTTATGAGGTCAGCGAAGAGCTAGCCCACATTGTTAAACAATCGTTTGGGAAAGAGTTTGTGCATCATGAAAGATACATAGACTTACAAGGAATCAACACAAAACTGCTAAAAGAGTTAAATGTCACGAATATTAGGGTTGAACCAGTGTGCACCAAATGCTCCCATGCCAATTACTTTTCCTATCGACTTGATAAAGCCTGCGGACGCTTTGCAGGTATCATCACCATAGAGAAATAAATTATAGAGTTTATTTTTTTAGTATAACAATAGCCTCTTTTTACTAAGTATTATACAAAAATAAACAGTTATAGCACTATAAAGCAGATACACTATCTCATAAATTCAATATTATAGGGATTTATAATAAAAAAGTCTATCGCTATTAAAGAACTATAATACCTATACAAAAATAACCAAAAATTATCTTATCCCACTATAAGCAATATACATAAATGAGAGGATTTCCCTTTACAATCTTTTTTAGTAGGCAATAAATAGTATATCTATGTTTTAAAACATAATAGTGTGCTTTTTGATAGAAAAGTACATAAAATTGACACAGTTATGTCAGTAAAATGTTTAACTTATGTATAAAAAGTGTAATTTTTTAAAAAAACATAAATTTTAAATTAAATTAAATTTATTTAAGCTAACATTGTGAAATTTTTTCAATAAAGGGGATATTTTGAGTACTATGGTAACAAAAGAAGAGAGTTTAGCCTACCATGAATTTCCTAAAGCAGGTAAATTATGTGTAGAGTCAACCGTGCCATTTATGACACAACGAGACTTGGCATTAGCGTATACACCAGGGGTAGCAAATCCGTGTATCGAAATCGAAGCAGATCCAGAAAATGCCTTTAAATATACATCTAAAAGCAATTTAGTGGCGGTTATTTCCAATGGAACAGCAGTTTTAGGACTTGGTGATATTGGAGCCTTAGCGTCAAAACCAGTAATGGAAGGGAAATCGATTTTATTTAAACGATTTTCTGCCATTGATTCGTTTGATATTGAAGTAGATGAAAAAGATGTTGATAAGTTTTGTGCCATTGTAAAAGCGATTTCACCGACCTTTGGAGGGATTAACTTAGAAGATATCTCTGCACCTGCTTGTTTTGAAATTGAAAGACGACTGGTTGAAGAACTGGATATTCCAGTTATGCACGATGACCAACATGGAACAGCGATTATTAGCAGTGCCGCTTTGATTAATGCGTGCGAAATTATGAACAAAAAACTCGAAGATATTAAAATTGTTGTTGTTGGAGCAGGTGCGGCGGCTATTTCTTGCTCGTTGATGTATAAAAGTTTAGGGGTTAAAAACATTATTATGATTGACTCAAAAGGTGTAGTTCACGATGAAAGAGATGATTTAAATAAGTATAAAAAAGAGTTCAGTGTCAAACATGCTATGACTCAAGAAGAGGCATTTACTGGAGCTGATATGGTTTTAGGACTTTCAAAACCAGGAACCTTTACCCAAGAGCATATTGCTTTAATGACCGATGAACCAATTGTTTTTGCTCTTTCAAACCCCACTCCTGAGCTTTTTCCAAAAGAGGTTTTAGCCGTTAAGCCAAAAGCCATTGTAGGAACAGGAAGAAGTGATTTTACCAATCAAATCAACAATGTATTAGGCTTTCCTTTTATTTTCAGAGGGGCTTTAGATGTTCGTGCGACCTCGATTAATATGGAGATGAAAAAAGCGGCAGCATATGCCATTGCAAATTTGGCTAAAAAAGAGGTTACGGCTGAAGTGAAGGCTATTTTTGGTGAAAATATTGCTTTTGGAAAAGAGTATATTATCCCTAAACCTTTTGACAAACGGCTCATGGTAGATGTGTCAAGTGCAGTTG
>JBAYZM010000244.1:0-3747 GCA_041672515.1 Arcobacteraceae bacterium | reverse complement strand
TATTTTTATAAATCACATGGTCAAGTTTGGCTAAGTTAATAAAAATTTTACTTGAAATGCTCTCAACTTCATACACCGATCGATTTGAGTTTCGTTGGAAATTGTTCATCAGTTTATTTAAAACATCCACTCGATTTTTGGTTTCATTAACCACATTGGAAACCACATCGGAACTCTCTTTAATACGTTGGGTCTCTAAGTGAATTGAATCCACCACATCTTTAATCTGTTTGGCAGCATCAGCACTTCTGGTTGCAAGGTTTCGCACCTCTTGTGCAACCACGGCAAACCCTTTCCCAGCTTCGCCTGCAGTGGCCGCTTCTACCGCTGCATTGAGTGATAAAATATTGGTTTGAAAGGCAATATTTTGAATAATGTTAATCACTTCTGAAATATCTTTTCCTTTGACCACCAAAGAGTTGACTACTTCATTTTCAATTTCAAGTTGTTTGTGTAAATTACCCGTATCGCTTACAATTTCTTGAGTAAGTTTGAGTCCTTCGGTTGATCCATTGGCCGTCTCTTTAGACTCTTTCATCATCGATTGTAACTCTTCAAGTAACGATAAATAGGTATTTTGAGTATTACTTAACGATTGAGTCATATTTTTATTGTGTCTTTCTAATAAGCCACCCTCTTTGTTGTCATGAACAGAGGTTTTTTTCAAAGAAACAATTTTGTTGCCTTTATACTCTTTAACGAGCATTTTAGCTTCACAATCGTCCATGATAACTCTGTCGCTGTGATTTAAAACCGCCTCTAAAACAACCGAATAATCGTTAATATTGTGTTTGGCTAAAGTATTGGTAAATATCACTTTTTGTTTTGAGTCAAATACAACCAACCCTTCTTCTTGAGAGTGTGCAGCAATTTCATTAAAAAATGCCAATTCCTCTTTGAGCAGATTCATATCTTCTTTAGGATGAGCAGCAACTGTTTTTTCTAAGTTTGCAAGAGCAGAGTTTTTTTCTTCCAACTCTTTTTTTAATGCTTCAACTTGGATGTGTAAACCATCTATTTCATCTTGAAACTTTTTTTTATTAAAAAACATTGATTACCTCGTTTTGTGATTTACGTAAATTTTAAGAATAATAGCTAAAATATAATAAATGACATATAAAAAAATTTATTATTTAATACTTTTAGCGCATGAAACCGCAGATGAAAAGGCAAATTGGAAGTTGTAACCACCCAATTCTCCTGTCACATCTAAGCACTCTCCTAAAAAATAGAGATGGTTTTGAAGTTTACTTTCACACGATTGCATTTTGATTTCATCGGTATGAATTCCGCCTTTAGTGACTTCAGCTTTTGAAAAACCAAAATTGCCTGCTGGGGCAAATTCATACTGTTTTAGAGTTTTTAAGCGTTCTAATTCTTCATGCGTTAATTGACTCATGGGTTTGTCTTTTAAAGAGATAGAAACTAAAAATTCTTGAATAAATCGTTTTGGTAAAGGCAGTGCTGAAGAGATGAGTTTATTGGATTTTAAAAAAAGTTCTAATTTTTTGTGAGGTAAAAAATCAAGAGAAATCAATCCTTTATGCCAATACAATGAAGCATTTAAAATAGCAGGTCCAGAACACCCTTTATGGGCAAACAACATACTGGCTTCACAACTTTTATTCTCGACTTTTACAATAACAGGCAAAGAAACACCACTTAAATTTTTAAACCAAAATTGCTCTTTTTGTACCGTTAAGCCTACCAATGCAGGCGTCAATGTTTTAATGGTATGTCCAAACTTTTTAGCAATATCAAACGCCATACTGCTTGCTCCGAGTGTTGTATACGACAATCCACCACTGGCAACCACCAATTGTTTGGCGGTGATGGCATGTTGATTGGTTTTAATCGTAAAATGTTCATCAAAATCCACATCAATGACTGTGGTATTTAAAAAAAAGTGGCATGCTTGGGTTAAGCGTTTAAACATCATTATAACTTCATTTGAACTGTTGCAAAAAAAAGTGCCTTTGATAATTTTCTCATGAATTTTAGGCTCAACCCCGTTTTTATTTAAAAATTCGAGTAACGCATGGTTGTCAAAATTGTTCAAAACAGTTTGAATAAACTCTTTGCATCCCAAATAGTTATCGCTGCTTAGGTGTTTGTTGGTAATATTGCATTTTCCTCCACCACTGATTTTGATTTTTGCCCCAATGGTTTCATTGCCATCAATGATACAAACCCGTTTGTTTTTAAGCTGGCTTGCCAACATCAATCCACTCGCACCCGCCCCAATAATGGCAATATCATACAGCATGAAGTTCACTTTTTTTGACAACACTAAATCGATTTATGCCATTTTCATACGCATATTCAAGGGTATATCCATTGGCTTTTAAAATGGCGTTTACAATATAAAGTCCCAATCCAAAACTGTTTTTGTCGGTGTTTTTGAAAAATGGCTCAAAATAGTTATCCAACTCATACTCCAAAGAGTCTCCACTGTTTTCAAACACAATATCGTTGTTGTTAGTTTTAATCGTTACTTTACCATCATCGGAGTGTTTTATGGCATTATCAATTAAATTTTTAACTGCCACACTAAAGAGTTTGAAATTGACATCGAGTTTAATATTCTCAAACTCTTTGTGAATAATCTCTTCGTCTATGAGTAAAATATCAACGGCATTGTCCACAATATCGTTTAAAAAATAGTTCGTATGCTCAATGTGTTTGCTGGAAGAAATCACCTCTTCTATGGAGCTAAATTCGTTGATTAAACTCTCTAATCGTTCAAATACATTTTTCATTTTTTCATTATTTTCCAATGTTTGTGGCAGTTGGACTAAAAACTTTCCTTTGGTAATAGGCGTTTTAAGTTCGTGCATAATATTACGAATAAAAACATTTCGGGCTTCTTTGATTTTTTTGAGTTTTTGTGCTGATTTTTTAAACTCTTGGGCAAGAAGCGAGACTTCATCTTGCTTGGTACTATGGCAACACTCAAAGTCAAAATTTTCATCGCCTAAAGTCATGACTTTTTCTTTTAAGATTTTTAAAGGTATTAATTTGCGTAACGTCATTAAATAGACCAATATCACCATAATAAATAAACTTCCAAATATCAGTAAAATATAGAGATGAGTGGTACTGTTAGAGGTTTCATTGTCTTTTAGTAAAAACGTCGTGCCCTTTTTTTTCATATAAATATAGTTGGTATCGTTTAAACTAAGCACTCTAAAAATATCTGGATGTTTGGGATGGATTCGCTCAAACAATATTTTGGTTTTAGGATTATACGTAATGGCGTTGATTTGGTTGCTGTCAACAAAAAGTTCGTAGTTAATCTCTTTTAAATTTTCAAGAAATTCAGCACTAAAACCAAAGCGTTCTTCTCGTGTTATCATTTTAACAATAGGGATATATTTGTCTAAATATTTCTCTTCGCTGACTTTGTAGTTGTGCATGATTAAAATAATAAAACTGCAAATCACTAATATAATTGAGAGTATAAAACTCATCGTTATGGTAAAAAATATGGACTCTTTTTTCATTGTATAAACTTGTACCCCATTCCTCGAATTGTGTGTAAATATTTTGGATTTTTTGGATTTTCTTCAATCTTTTGTCGAATACGATTGATAATCACCGCCAAACTTCCAATGTTATCATAATCGCTGTTTAACAAATCCGAATTTTCAAAAATATCGTCCCTTGAGACCACAAATCCTTCTCTTTTTAAAAACAAAAGTAAAACTTCGTATTCTGCGGCGGTGAATTTTATGTATTCGCCTTGTT
>JBAYZM010000243.1:0-3776 GCA_041672515.1 Arcobacteraceae bacterium | reverse complement strand
TTACATAGATAATTTTTGTTGTATTAAAAATATTTATGATACAATTTTGTGATATTTAATTTATAGGATGAAGAATGATTGAAAAGAGTGAGAAATTAACGGGATTAACGATATCTGGAAAGATGAAGATTTTTGGAGTACTAATTTTTGCAGTGGTATTAGCTGCCGGAGTTTTTAAATACACCATTGCCACCAATGCGGATAAAAATTTTGATATTTATTCAAAGAAAGCGGTAGATGGGAAGTTTTTAGTATTGGAAATTGGTAAAGAGTTAAACTATATTAGCCGATGTACGAGAGATATTATGTTGGGGAACTCCTATGAAAGTAACCTTGCTAAAATAGAAAAAAGCAGAGATATTCTAGTAAAAGCCTTTGCTGCTTTGCGATTAACCATTAAAAATACGCCCAATGAAGATAAAAAGTTAGCAGAATTAGATGAATCCATGCACAAAACACTTGCTTTTGTGGATGATGGATATAACAAAATGAAATCGTTGGAAAAGATTGAAAGAACACCTGCTGTATTGGCTTCTGTTTATCAAGAGTATAAAAAAGATGCAACGCCATTGGCAAATGCGAGTCGGGATGCATTTCAAAAAATTATTGTATCCAAAGAGAATGGTTTGAAATTACGAACAGAGCAATACCATAAAGAGATGAACAGTTTAATTAATTTTATTTTTATTGAATCCATCATTGTTATGGTGTTAATCATGGGATACTTAATCTTTTTAACACGTAATATTACGGTTTCTTTGGACAAATTCAAAATGGGGCTTATCTCATTTTTTGATTTTTTAGATAAAAAAACTCAAACCATTGAACCCATTTCAATACAAAGTAAAGATGAATTTGGGCAAATGGCACTGCTTTTAAACAGCAATGTTCAAAAAATACAAACCACACTGCAAGAAGAGCAAAAACTCATCGATGAGGCTTCTATTGTAATTGGTCGAGTCAAACACGGTTGGTACAGTCAAACCATTGAAACAACCACTTCAAGCCAAACATTGAATGTTTTAAAAGAGGGAATCAATGAAATGATTAATGCTACAAAAGCACATTTTGTTACCATCAATGAAACACTTGAAGAGTATTCAAATTATAACTATACGAAAAAACTTGAAGTAAAAGGGGTTGAAAAAGGGGGCGTATTTGACATATTAATTACCGATATTAATAAAGTCCAAGCGGCTATTAACAGTATGCTTCAAGAGAGTAAAAATAATGGGGTTATGCTGGATGAATCGGCAACAACACTGCTTATGAATGTCAATCAACTCGATAAATCTTCCAATGAAACTGCCACCAGATTGGAAGAAACGGCCGCGGCATTAGAACAAGTCACAGGCAATATTAAATCTTCAACCGAAAAAATATCGCAAATGTCAAGCATTGCAAACAGTGTAACGGTATCTGCTAATAAGGGAGAGAAACTCGCCTCAAGAACAGCCACTTCAATGGAAGAGATTAATCAAAAAGTCAGTGCCATTAATGATGCGATTAACGTGATTGATCAAATTGCTTTTCAAACCAATATTTTAAGTTTAAATGCAGCCGTTGAAGCAGCCACCGCAGGAGAAGCGGGGAAAGGTTTTGCCGTAGTTGCGGCAGAAGTGCGAAACTTGGCTTCACGAAGTGCGGAAGCCGCTAAAGAGATTAAAGCGTTAGTAGAAGATGCCAACACAAAAGCCAATGCCGGTAAAAGTATCTCCAGCGAAATGATTGAAGGGTATGTTCATTTAAACAATGACATTAAAAAAACCATTGATTTGATTTCCGATATTACTGTTTCTGCCCAAGAACAAAAAGTGGGTGTGGAGCAAATCAATGATGCCATCAATAATTTAGATAAACAAACGCAAGAAAATGCCGCGATTGCAAGAGTTGCGAATGATATTTCTCAAAAAACTTCGGAAATTGCAAAAGATATTTTAAAAAATACTCGTTCAAAAAAGTTTGAAGAGAATATCTCTGTCAAAGCAAATGAAAATTATGCCGAAGACAAAAAAGATAAAAAAGACAAAATCCTCAAATCAGAAGAGCCTGTTTCTTCTTCCAAGAAACAATCAAACTCAAAACAAGACAATGAGTGGGAAACTTTTTAAAGATATTTCATTGAGTGTTACAAAATTGATTTTGTAGCACTCAATGCCGGTTTAATATTTTAAATATTAAGTCCCTTTTGCTATAATTCTTCTTTTAATTTTGGAGAACTCATGACCTACAGCGAAATTTTTATCTTAGGCTGGAATGCAAATGCTTTGATGTTTGTAATTAATTTACTTTTAGCCATTACGATTGTAAAAACCAACGACCCTATGGATTTAGAAAAGCAAAATGAAGAACTTGGAAAACTCAAAGAAGAGTTCGATAACTACTATCCCAACAGAAAATATGAAACACTTATTACCTATTTGATGCCATTTACCGCATTTTTTAGAATGACATTTAGAATTGTTGAAATGCTGTCGTTTTTTTCACGCAATAAAGGTTCTAGTATGTTTGACTTTATGGTCTATAAATACAGCAGTGATATTAACAAAGCGAAAGAAGTGAGAAGTGAGTAGTGACTTTTTTACCTCTTACTTCTCACCATTTACTCCTTACTCATTGTCATTTCATAAAGCCAGTTAAATAACTCTTGTGTTTCTTCATAGAATTTAAAGTTTTTATTGATAATTTTTGTACTTTTAAAGGTTTCATTGGGCTTAAACGTGGTGTAGGCATACATCGCATTAAATTGGCTTAAATAGGCATATTTGTCCTCTTCTTTAAATCCTTGGGGAAATCTTTTAAAGTGTGGTTCTACGGTTTTAATGCCTTTTTGGTGCAGTTTTTCCAAAACAGTGTGTAAGTTTTGGGCATTTTTCTCATTTTTGATATATTCTCGATATTTTTTAAGCAAAGGTGGCTTAAACGAACGTATACCCGTAGCGACAAACACTTCACTGGAAGTGTAGTGCATATAAAAACTGGCACTTTGCATGCGGTGAGTGTTGCCTTGCCAAAATAAAATCCCTATTTTGGTTTTTATGGGTGTTTTGTCATTGGAAAACCGAACATCACGGTAAATCCTAAATAATGAGCCTGAAACTTTAGGCAACGCTTTAATAAAAGGCGCTAGCGCAATGAGGTGTTCACCCATCTCTTCCACATACGCAATGTTGGGTTTTAAAATGGTTTCTTCCCAAATGTGTCGATGTTCTTCAAACCACACTTTGGTATTATTGTCTTTGATTTGGTCTAAAAAATCCAACCCTTTTTGAGAGAAACCTAAAAAACTACTCACTGCTTACTTCTCACTGTTCACTTTTTCAACAATATTTAAAATAATGGCATACACATTTTCAACCGACTGAATCTCGACTTTTTCTGCTTTTGAGTGAGGATTATAAATATTAGGTCCAATAGAAGCTACTTTTAGATTGGGATATTTGTTTTGAAACAACGCACACTCTAGCCCTGCATGTATGGCTTCTAAAGCAGCTTTGGGCGAGTGTTGTTTGTATATGTCTAAAACGGTGTTGGTAAATTCATTGATTTGGGGTTTCCACGCAGGATATTTTCCACAATAACGGGTCGTAAAACCGTAAAAGTTTAACATGCCCAGCGTTTCATTTTGTACACGTTTTAACTCTTCATTGTCCATTGACCTTGCACTTAACTCAATTTTTATTTCATCAATCGTGGTTTTGACAATAGCTAAGTTAATTGAAGTTAAAACCACATTTAACGTGGTATCAAAAGCTCGAACGCCATTGGCAAAGGCG
>JBAYZM010000242.1:0-3805 GCA_041672515.1 Arcobacteraceae bacterium | reverse complement strand
TTTCGTAAAACATCGATTACATCGATGTTTGTTGCTTTATAGGCAGGATAAAAAGAAGCAGCAAATACAATACACACAGCCCCTATAACAATCGAAACAAAATCAACCGTTGAGAGTTCTAAAGGAAGTTTGGTTGTTCCATAAACATCGGCAGGTAAGGAAATAATATTAAAATTATCCAATAAAAAGATGCCTAAAAATCCCAAACCAATCCCAATAATAATACCGCCCAAACCAATGGTTATTCCAATTCGTAAGAAAATTTGTTTCACCTCTTGTTGAGAAGCCCCCAGTGATAAAAGTAGGGCAATCTCTTTTCTTCGACTCATCACAGTCATCAATAATGAGGAGATAATATTTAAAGAAGCAATTAAAATAATCAGCATAAGTACGATAAATAGGGCTTTTTTCTCCATTTGCATGGCAGCAAAAAAGTTTCCATTTTGTTCCCACCAACCCACAACGCCTACCATTGTGCCAGCTAATACGGTTTGGATTTTTTTAATATCTTCAAAAGGGTCTTGGGAAAAAATATGAATTCCATCGTATTCATTTTCTTGTTTTTTTAATAAACTCTGCAGTGCTTCAATGGAAGTGTACATATAGGCTTTATCGTAAGCATTAAGTCCCGAAGTAAAACTGCTTTTGAGCGTAAATCGTTTCATTCGTGGCATCATAGAAAAACCATTGGGGTCAATCGTTGTGAAATACAGAGTCACTTTAGAATCGTTTTGAACAAAAAGTTTATCTTTAATACCTTGTCCAATAATTAAATCAAATTTATCAAACTCTAAATTTTTAACACTTTTGGCATAAATGGGATTGATTTTCTCTTCTTGTTCGGGATTGACTCCAAAAATAACCCCACCTGTCATGGTATCGCCATTTTGGATAATCACTTGTGAGGATAAATAAGGAGAAAAAATCATTTCGGGGAACTTTTTTTCCAACTCCACTAAAAGCTCATGATTTACACTGCCTTCAAGTTTTGGAAAAATCGATAACGGATAGTTCATAATAAAGAGTTTATTCTCAAACTCTTTAGCCGTACCATTCATAATAGCCATTGAAATCATGAGCACCATCACGCCAACGGCTACACCAATAAAAGCTAAAATAGCACTGATAGAAATAAACGGATTTTTTCGGTCAAATCTCAGATATTTTTTTACAATAAAGTTAACTAACGTCTTATTCAAATTAATGTCCAGCAACTAAACCTTTTTTAGGTCCACTTATTCCACAACACTGTTTGTATTTTTTTCCACTGCCACAAGGACACGGTTCATTTCTTGCCACTTTTTTCTCAATGCTTGGTTCTTCTAAGTTAGTTCTAGCATTTTCTTGTTGTGCTTCCATATTAGAGACGATTTTTTCAAGCATCTCTTTTTCTCTTTGTTCTTCTTCTTTATTACGCAGTTGTACGGTAAACAACACTTTAATAATTTCATGTTTAATTGAAGCCGTTAACTCTACAAACATATTGTACGACTCTTTTTTATACTCAACCAAAGGATCTTTTTGATTGTATCCTCGTAGACCAATTCCTGTTTTAAGGGTATCCATTGAATATAAATGTTCTCGCCAAGCGGTATCTAAAATTTGTAAATATAAAATTCTCTCAATTTCACTTTTTTGATCACTTGCTGCTAAAGCCATTTTTCGTTCATACACTGTTTTTAAAATTTCAAGCAATCTGTCATGTAATGCACCGAAATCATCTGAAGCTAAATCTTCTTGTGTCACCACTAAATTTAGCTCTTCTTTGAGTTTAATAATAATGTTTTTGTACTCAAAATCTTCTTTTGGCATACCATCAAAGATTTCACAATTGATTAAAAGATTGTTCACATACTCCACTCGGTTTTCATTGATTTTTGAACCAATATCAAACTCTGGATTGAGTAAATCATTTCTAAAAGCGTAAATGACTTTTCGTTGTTTATTGGCAACGTCATCGTACTCTAAAAGGTGTTTTCTGCTTTCAAAGTGCATGGCTTCGACTTTCTTTTGAGCATTTTCAACCGCACGTGTCACCATTGAAGACTCGATGTGTTCACCTTCTTCAATTCCCAGTCGTTCCATAATACTTTTGATTTTATCGCTTCCGAAAATTCGTAAAAGGTTATCTTCTAAACTCAAATAAAATTGTGATCACCCACATCGCCTTGACGACCACTTCGTCCTCGAAGCTGATTGTCGATTCGTCTTGACTCATGTCGTTCTGTCCCTAAAATTGCCAATCCACCTAATGCTAAGGTTTCTGGGGTTAATTTAATATCAACTCCACGCCCAGCCATATTCGTAGCAATTGTAACCGCACCTTTTTGTCCAGCATCTGCAATGATTTTTCCCTCTTTGTCGTGTTGTTTGGCATTTAACACCGTATGAGGAATTTTGGCATTTTTAAGTAGCGCATGTAAGTGTTCAGATTTTTCAATCGAAGCCGTACCTACGAGTACTGGCTGTCCTTTTTTATGATACTCTTGAATTTTATTGCAAACAGCAATAAATTTTTCTCGTTCACTTTTATAGATTAAATCATTTTTATCCATTCTTTGCACAGGAACATTCGTAGGAATAGAGACAACATCGAGTTTATAGATTTCTCCAAACTCTGTGGCTTCTGTTTGTGCCGTTCCTGTCATACCGGCAAGTTTTTCATACATTCTAAAGTAATTTTGATAGGTAATGTCCGCTAAAGTTTGCGATTCATCTTGAATATGCACACCTTCTTTGGCTTCTAATGCTTGGTGTAATCCATCTGAATAACGTCGTCCTTCACTTAATCGCCCTGTAAACTCATCGACAATAACAACTTCATTGTTTTGAACAACATAATCCACATCTTTAATAAATATGTATTGAGCTTTAAGTGCTTGATCTAAATGGTGAGAAAGCATTGCATTTTCTAAAGAGTACAAATTATCCACTTCAAAAAGTTGTTCTGCTTTTTCAAGTCCTTCTTCGGTCATTAAAATGGCTTTGTTTTTTTCATCAACGGTAAAATCACCTGTAATAATCAGTTTTTCACTTGCATTTTTAGGCTCAATCATTTCACCTTTGATTAATTGTTGCGCAATGGCATTGGCTTTAACGTAATCCGCCCCTTTTTTATTTGTAGGACCTGAAATAATTAAAGGAGTTCTTGCTTCATCGATTAAAATAGAGTCGACTTCATCGACAATAACAAAATAGTGATTTCGTTGCACTTTGTCATTGAGGTCATATTTCATATTATCTCTTAAATAATCAAAACCAAATTCGTTGTTTGTACCGTACGTAATATCAGCTGCATATTGAGCTTTTCTCTCTTGCTCGCCGTGAATATTTGCCGTAATTGCTCCCACGCTAAAACCTAAGAAATTGTAAAGAGGTTCTAACTCTTTAGCATCTCTTGACGCCAGATAATCATTGACCGTCACAACGTGAACGCCTTTTCCCATCATGGCATTTAAAATAACGGGCAAAGAGGCTACAAGAGTTTTTCCTTCACCGGTTTTCATTTCAGCAATTCTGCTGTCGTTTAAAACCATTCCCCCAATAAGCTGTACATCGTAGTGTCGCATATTTAAAACTCGACGGCTTGCTTCTCGTGTAATAGCAAACGATTCGTTTAACACCGCATCCAAGCTTTTTTCATTGGCTTGCACTTGTTGTTTTAATGTTTCAAAATAGGCTTTTAATGCTTCATCATCTAATTGTTTAAATTGTTCTTCTAACGCATTAATCGCTAATGCGCGCTTATTATATTTTTTAACCTCTTTATCATTCGTCGTACCAAAAATCTTTGAAAATATATTCA
>JBAYZM010000241.1:0-3866 GCA_041672515.1 Arcobacteraceae bacterium | reverse complement strand
GAGTTTACCACCAATGCCTTGCTTTTTAAAATTGCCTATCCGCATGCCAGAGTTACCTATATGAACTTTTTAGAGATTGAACAAGCCGTGTTAAATGGTGAGGTCGATGCCGGAGTTTTAATCCACGAATCGATTTTAACCTACAATGAAGCCTTAGAAGTAGAACGCGAACTTTGGGATATTTGGCAAGAGTTAGCAGGAAAAGAGTTGCCGTTACCTTTAGGGGGAATGTGCCTACGACGTTCTATTCCACTTCATGCTGCCATTGAGTATGAACAAACCTTAATCAAAGCCGTACACGTTGCGAATGCCAATAAAAAAGTGCTTTCAAAAATGCTCATAGAACAAGGCTTAATCCGTGTTGATGGTCCCACTTTGGAGAAATATTTAAGCTTGTATGCCAATGATGATTCGATTGAATTAAGTTCTCTTCAATACGATGCCCTAGACAAACTCTATGAATTGGGTTATCAACATGGTTTTTACCAAAACTTAATCAAATCAAGAGAGTTTTTAATTCCTCATGAATATTTAGAACTGCGTTCTAAATAGGAAGTGGTGAGAAGTGAGAAGTGAGAAGTGAGTAGCAATTATACGAAATTTTTGGACTTTTCTAAATATACGTCGATTCATATTGGTGGTGTTTTTGAGGTTTTGGTCATTAATGAAATAGGCGATTACAGCGAGTTTCAAATCATTGGACGAGGCAATAATTTACTTATTTCTTCTAATAGCACTCAAAAGTTTGCCGTTTTAGGTGAAGCCTTTGATTACATTGAACAAAAAGAAGATAAGCTTTATGTAGGTTGTGCCACAAAATCGGGTAAACTCTTATCGTATGCCAAAAAACATGACCTTGCCAATTTTGAATTTTTAGGCAAACTGCCTGGTAATTTGGGTGGTTTGATTAAGATGAACGCCGGATTAAAAGAGTGGGAAATCTTTAATTATATTGATTCAATTAAAACCAACCAAGGCTACATCAAAAAAGAGGCCATAACGTACGGCTACCGATACACCAACATAGACACCATCGTCTATGAAGTTGTGTTTAATTTATCAAGCGGTTACAGTAAAGAAATGAATGACCAATTCACACAAATGAGAGAAAACCAACCCCAAACCCCAAGTGCAGGAAGCTGTTTTAAAAACCCTGCGGGTGAGAGTGCTGGAAGACTCATTGAACAAGTGGGTTTAAAAGGGTTCAATAAAAATGGCATGGCATTTTCAAACCAACACGCCAACTTTTTGGTCAACGAAGGTGGCGGAAGTTACGAAGATGCGATGTATTTAATCAATTTAGCCCAAGAGAAAGTCAAAGCAGAGTTTTGCATTGACCTTGAAGTTGAGATAAAAATTTATTAAAATCAGAGTTTATCGTAATCCTCAGGCTCGGTATTAGATGCTTTGGAAAGAACAGCAAGGGCGTGTTCTTTTGAACTTTTTTTTGTGGAGGGGTAACTGAAAATAATATGTCTTAATTTAAGTTACCACTCCAGTATCTTGTTTTCTGTCATTAACCAACCACCACAAACTAATATAAGCCATTAAGTCGTTTTAATTAAATTATGATAGAATGCACCTTCAAAAAATTTAGGGGTCAGTATAAGGAATATTAATAGTGAAAAACTTAGTTATCGTAGAGTCACCAGCAAAAGCAAAAACAATTTCAAAATTTTTAGGAAAAGATTATGTCGTTATGGCATCTATGGGGCATGTAAGAGACCTTCCTAAATCTAAACTTGGATTTGATCCACAAGACAATTTTAAACCTCAATATTTAATATCTACTGATAAGAAAAAAGTTATTGCTGATTTGAAAAAACACATCACTAAAGATACGACCATCTACCTCGCAGCCGATGAGGACAGAGAGGGAGAAGCCATTGCGTGGCATTTAATCCCTGCACTTAAAATTGAAAAAAATCCTTTAAAACGAATTGTATTTCACGAAATTACCAAAAATGCTATTTTAGAAGCGTTGGAAAATCCACGCGAAGTGAACCAACATTTGGTCGATGCCCAACAAGCACGGCGTATTTTAGACCGTGCGGTGGGATATGAGCTTTCACCACTATTATGGAAAAAAGTTCGATATGGTTTAAGTGCAGGACGTGTGCAAAGTGTTGCTGTGCGAATTATTGTTGATCGAGAAAATGAAATTCGGGCTTTTATTTCTGAAGAGTTTTGGAAAATTAAATCGGATTTTAAAAATCCTGAGTTTAAAGCCGAGTTAGCCAAAATAGAAGGAAAAGTTAAAAAAATTGCCAATGAAAAAGAGGCAAGAGCCATTGAAGCTTCTATCAATCAAGGCAATTTTGTACTGACAGAAATAGAAGAAAAAGAGAGTTCACGAACACCCGCAGCTCCTTTTACTACATCAACATTGCAACAAGAAGCCAGCCGAAAGCTGGGCTATTCGGTCAAACAAACGATGATTATTGCTCAACAGCTTTATGAAGGAAATGTCGGAAATATTCCCAATCATACGGGCGGTTTAATTACTTACATGAGAACCGACTCTTTAAATCTTTCAACGGTGGCAACGAGTGCGGCTAAAGAGGTGATAGAAGAAGAGTATGGAAAAGAGTACAGTTTAAGCAAACCCCGAGTTTATAAAAGTAAAGCCAAAGGAGCGCAAGAAGCGCACGAAGCGATACGTCCGGTTGATATGGCGTTGAAACCATCACAAATCAAAGCTTATGTGGACAATTCACAATATCGGTTGTATTCACTGATTTGGAAACGAACCATTGCAACTCAAATGGCAATGGCAAAGATTGCTAACACCACGTATAAAATAACAGCAGGGAAAGATAAAGAGTTTGAATTTCAAGCGAAAGGGCAACGAATTATTTTTGCAGGGTTTATGAAAGCCTACACAGAAGGAAGCGATAATCCAGAAAGTGCATTGGACAGCAGTGAAAAGATTTTGCCCAATGTTAAACAAGGAAGCATTTTAGAGCTTGAACATTTAGAGTGTGAACAAAACTTCACGAAACCACCTGCACGATACACGGAAGCTTCGTTGGTTAAAAAACTTGAAAGCGAAGGAATAGGGCGACCATCTACGTATGCACCGACGATTTCAACAATTCAAGCAAGAGAGTATGTACAAAGTACAGAAGATAAGAAGTTAATTCCTACGCCCACAGGTGAAGTTGTGAACAGTTTTTTAACGGATCATTTCCCTGAAATTGTTGACTTAGGATTTACAGCACGTGTTGAAGAAGAGTTTGATGATATTGCTGAGGGTAAAATTGCTTGGGAAGAAGTGCTAAAGCGATTTTACAGTGGATTTAAAAAAAGTATTGATGAAAAAGAGGAGAGTATCGAAAGAAGCGATTATGCACAAATTCGAGAAATTGGTATGGATCCAAAATCGGGAAAACCCGTGAGTGCCAGAGTAGGACGATTTGGTCCGTATGTGCAAATTGGAACAAAAGAAGATGAAGAAAAACCAAAATTTGTGGCCATTCCAGATGGTTTGAATATGGATACGATTACCCTTGAACAAGCACTCTTTTTATTCACATTGCCAAGAGTGGTAGGACAAACCAATGAGGGTGAAGATGTTAAAGCCAATATTGGTCGATTTGGCCCCTATTTGCAAGTGAAAACCAAATTTTATTCTTTAAAAACAGATGACCCGTATACGATTGAACTTCCCCGTGCGTTAGAACTTATTGTTGAACTGGATGCAGCAAAAGAGAAATCAACAATCAAAACCTTTGAAAAAGAGAAAATCCAAGTCTTAATAGGACAATATGGTCCGTATATTAAACAAGGCAGAAAGAATTTCAAACTTCCAAAAGGTGCAAAAGCTGAGGAATTAACGTTAGAAGAGTGTTTGAAGATTATTGAAA